>DATIFD010000050.1:0-17139 GCA_035455385.1 Burkholderiaceae bacterium | reverse complement strand
GGTCTCCTCGGCCAACGGGATGAACTTGGCCGGCGACACCGCGCCCAGCTCGGGGCTGGTCCAGCGCAGCAGCGCCTCGACGCCGGCGATCGTGTTGCGCGCCAGGTCGAGCTTGGCCTGGTAGTGCAGCGACAGCTCGTCGCGCTCCATGGCACGGCGCAGCTGCGTCTCCAGCGTGAGGCGCTCGAGCGAGATCGTCTCGAGCCGGCCGTCGTAGAACTGAAAGTTGTTCTTGCCCTCTTCCTTGGCGTGGTACATCGCCAGGTCGGCGTGCGTCATCAGCGACGTCTCGTCCTGTGCGTCGTCGGGGAACATCGAGATGCCGATGCTGGCGGTGACGCGGCACTCCTGGCCGTTGAGCTCGATCGGCTTGATCACCGCCGACAGCAGCTTGCGCGCGATCAGCCCGGCCTCCTCGCCGGTGTGCAGCTCCTGCAGCAGCATCACGAACTCGTCGCCGCCCAGGCGCGCGACGATGTCGCTGGCGCGCAGGTTGTCCTTCAGCCGACGCGCCACTTCGCGCAGCAGCGCGTCGCCGGCCTCGTGGCCGAGGCTGTCGTTGATGAACTTGAAGCGGTCGAGGTCGATGAACAGCACGGCGAACCGGCCCTGGTGGCGCCGTGCCGACGCCAGCACGTGACTCAGCAGCTCGGCGAACATCACGCGGTTGGGCAGCCCGGTCAGGCTGTCGTGCGTGGCCAGGTACTGGATGCGCTCCTCGGCCTGTTTGCGCGGCGTGATGTCGCGCGACACGCCGCGGTAGCCGACGAAGCGGCCGGCCTCGTCGAACATCGGCTCGCCGCTGGCGCTGACGTGGCGGCGGTTGCCCTTGCGATCGGTGAAGGCGTACTCGAAGTCGCGGAACGCCTCGCGGCGTTCCAGGCGCCCGCGCATGTCGGCCCAGTTGACGTCGACCTCGTTGCCGGGCAGCTCCCACGGCAGCATGCCGCGCAGCCGCTGCTCGGTGGCGACCGTGCCGCGGCCGCGGAACGCCAGGTAGCGCAGGTCGGCGTCGAGCTCCCAGTACCAGTCGGACGACAGCTCCACCAGGCTGCGGAAGCGCTGCTCGCTGCGCTGCACGGCGAACTCGGCCAGCTTGCGCGCGGTGATGTCCTGCGTGGTCGAGATGTCGTGCATCGCGCGGCCGCCGGCATCGCGCTGCACCGACACCGTCAGCTGCACCCACACCGTGGCGCCCTGCTTGCTGAGGTAGCGCTTCTCGATGTGGAACGAGTCGATCTCGCCGGCGCGCAGACGCGCGCGCTGCACATTGGTGACGTCGCGGTCGTCCGGGTGCGACACCTGCTTGACGGTCTTGCCCAGCAGCTCGTCGCGCGTGTAGCCGAGCAGGTCGCACAGTGCGCGGTTGACCTGCACGAAGCGCCCGGCCTCGTCGACGTGCGAGATGCCGATCGCCGCCAGCTCGATGGTGTCGGCATAGCGTTTCTCGCTCTCGCGCAGCGCCGCCTGGGCCTGCGCGCGCAGACAGAACTGCCCGATCTGGCTGCCGATGTAGCGGCTGCAGTCCAGCAGCTCGGCGTCGAGCTCGGCGATGTCGCGGCTGTAGAACTCGACCACGCCGAGCACGCGGCCGGCCGCGGTGATCGGGAACGCGAAGGCGCTGTGCAGGCCGGCGCGCGCGGCCACCGGCGCCCGCTGCGAGCTCGCCTCCGACGCCACGTCGCGGATCCAGACCGGCTCGCCGGTCAGCCAGCTGCGCCGCACCAACCCGCCCTGCGTGGCCAACTGCTGCACCGGCCGGATGGCGTCGAGGAACGCGCTCACGCCAGGCCCAGGCACGCCCCACGTGCCCACGCACGACAGGCTATCGCCGTGCGACTCGTTCACCCACACCGCGCCGCAGGTCCAGCCCAGCTCCTGGCATACCGCGCGCACGATCAGCGGCGCGGCCTCGCCCAAGTCGAGCGAACGAGACAGCGCGCCGGTGACGCCGTGTTCGATCACCAGCCGCTGTGCGGTGCGCGAGCGGCGCAACTGGTCGGGCGTCATGCCGAGCGCCGGCTCGTAGGTGCCGAGCTCGGCCAGGACGGATTCACTGGGTGTGATTTCTCGCATGCCGCTCACCAGGGTGGACATCCGGATATCGGCGCCGCCCAGGGCGACTTGAGGCGCCGCCGGCTGCCGATTCGGCCCCGGTGCGTGTCGGATCCGGCGGAACCGGCATCGGCGACGCCGGGGCCCTGGCTATAATCCGCGCCCTCGCCGGTGTAGCTCAGTTGGTAGAGCAGCGCATTCGTAATGCGAAGGTCGACAGTTCGAGTCCGTCCATCGGCACCAGTGAAAGTCGCCGCGTTGAGCGTGACCAAGGCGACCAAGAGCAGCCACGGGTCTCATCGCAGCCCGAGACTGCGGCTCAACGGCATCTGACGCTCACCCGGCGGGGTGGGCCACGCAAATCGTCCGGCCTTCGGGGCACACCCCACCGCTAGTGCGGCGCGAAGAAGAAGATCAATGCAGTCGCGATGGCTGCCGCCAGGAGCAGACCCAGTGTGATCAGGCGCTGCTGCAGTGCCGCGTCATCGCGGTGCTGCCGAACCTGACCGGCGACGCGGCTTGGGTGATCGAAGCTGGAGCGCTCGCTGGCGTTCCACGACGCGGGGGCCGGCTGCGCCGAGGTGCCCATATCCGCGAAGTCCGTTGACTTGTCGTCAAGGGCGAAGCGGTAGAAGTGCGCGGTGTTGCGTGCCATGGCAGGAATCTTGGCGCGCGATCCTTGCCGGCGGTACCGCTGCTTCGAGGGAAGTCCTCCGGTCCACGGGGGCCAGAGGCGGGTGCGCCAACCCGGCGCTAGCGAAATGCTGCCACGACCGCCGCGCCCACCGCGGCGACCACTATCAGCAGCACCGTTATCAGTTGGTTCTCCAGCCGAGTCCTGCGCTCTCGAATCTTCTCGAATGCCTCGTCGAGGTTGGCCAAGTCGGTCGAGCGATCGACGGAAAACCGGCGGTAGAGTTGGGCGCCGCGTGCCATGGGCAATTCTTTAGCACTGGCCTTGCTGGCAGTACCGCTTGCTTCGGGGGCCATCCACCAGCCCAAAGGTGCGGCGGGCCGAACGGACGGCCCGCAGCGCTTCCAGCCTTCCAGCTCAGCAGTGCAGCCCTGTCGGCGAGGCGGCCAGCGCACCGGATCCGTTGATGGCGAAATCCGGTAAGTCGTCACCGGGCTCGCCTTCTATCTGCTGGCGCACAGCTCGTTAGCGGAGGCTGGTCACCGCAACGCCGGCAACGTCGGTAAGCGGGGCGAGATCGCCCGCAGCGCTGGCCGAGGGCGCGGCATAGATGACTTTGGCAGCAGTTCCCGATGCTTCGTTTGCCGCTGCGCAGACCACGACGACGCAAGCGCACGCGAGCACCATCGTCACGATGGTCCCCGCCACGACCATCAGCTCCGCTCGAGAGGACCGGCTCGCGGGTTTGGCTTCTTCCATGATTTCCCCCAATCGGGCCCAACATCGGCACCCATTGCGGTGCATTGAACTGCGGAGCTGCAACGCGGAGAAGCTGGGACGCCTCCGACTGGGACGGCTACTAGCGGCACCGGGCTGACGCACCTGGGCGTGCCGACAGCCACTTGCTCTGAATCAGCGATCCCGCATGGTGACTGCGTACATTTCTTGCTGGCACCAAGTCCCAGGGGAACGCCCTGAGACCCTTCGCCGCTTCAACATTCCTGGCTGCGCTGCTCACCGCATGCGCAACGCCCGCACCAGCGATCAAGGAGATTTCAGGGCCCTTCGACCTGGCACAGGCGAGACGCCTGTTACGGGAAGGTCCAAACACAATCAGGGGCAATGCCCTGATGCGCAAGCGCGGCGGGGACGTTGTGACTTGCGCGGGCCGACTGGTTCGCCTGGTCCCGGCAACAAAGTACGCAGAGCAGCGGATGCTTGTCTTCTATGGATCAAGTGAACGCGGACGCCAGGAGCTTGGACCGGAGTGCGACACCTCGCTGATGCTGCGATTCGGACCTGAAGGTCTCCACGTATCGCTTCAACCCTGACCCACCGGAGTACTCCGCAAACGTCAGGGAGCAGAGGTGCGATGCCCAAGGAGACTTTGTCTTTGAACGCGTCGCCGACGGAGACTTCTTCGTCGTCACTCAGATCACTTGGGAAACCAGCACCTCACGCTCCTATCAGGGTGGCAACCTCATGCAGCGGCCTCGGCCTCGCCCGCCGGCCGCGGGCGACGGAACCCGTACCCGGCGGCACCGGTGAAACCCTGAGCCCGCGCTTGCGCGCGCTCATCCAGCGGCGCCCGGACCCCGCGATAATCAGCGCCCTTCGCAAGCCCGCCGATGCCGCGCATCGGCCTGAGCCGGCATGGCGCTGATCGAGTTCGAGCACGTGCGCAAGGTGTATGCCGACACGGCGCTGCCGGCGGTCGACGACCTGAACCTGCACATCGAGTCCGGCGAGTTCCTCACGCTGCTGGGGCCTTCGGGGTCGGGCAAGACGACCACTCTGATGCTGCTGGCCGGGTTCGAGCGCCCCACCAGCGGGCACATCCGGCTCGATGGCAGGCCGATCGAGGCGCTGCCGCCGCACAAGCGCAACATGGGCGTGGTGTTCCAGAGCTACTCGCTGTTCCCGCACATGACGGTGGCGCAGAACGTGGCGTTTCCGCTCTCGGTGCGCAAGGTGGCGGCCGACGCGGCGCGCGCGCGCGTTGCCGCCGCGCTGGCCAAGGTGCACCTGCAGGACTACGCGCAGCGCCGGCCGCAGCAGCTCTCGGGCGGCCAGCAGCAGCGCGTGGCGCTGGCGCGTGCGCTGGTGTTCGAGCCGCGGCTGGTGCTGATGGACGAGCCGCTGTCGGCGCTCGACAAGAAGCTGCGCGAGCAGATGCAGCTCGAGATCCGACGGCTGCATCGCGAGCTCGGCGTGACGATGGTGTTCGTCACGCACGACCAGCACGAAGCGATGACGCTGTCGGACCGCGTCGCGGTGTTCAACTGCGGCCGTGTCGAGCAACTCGCCACGCCGAAACAGCTGTACGACGCACCGGCCAATCCGTTCGTCGCCGGCTTCCTCGGCGACAACAACATGATCGACGCCGCGGTCGAGTCGGGCAGCGCCGGCGCAGCGGTGCGGCTGCGGGCAGCCGACGGCTCGGCGCTGCACGCGCGCGGCGGCCCCGCGTTCGGCCGGCAGCGCGGCGCGGCCGCCACGCTGTGCGTGCGCCCCGAGGCGCTGCGCATCGCCGCCGATGCGCTCACGTTGCAGGCGGAGAACCGGCTGCGCGCGACGCTGGTCGATGCCATCCACCAGGGCGACCACTGGCGCCTCGTGATGCAGTTGCACGGCGCCGCGTCGGCGGCCACGCACTGGTTTGCCAAGGTCAACGCGTCGGCGTTGCCGCCCGGGCTCGCGCCGGGGCAGGATGTCGACTTGGCGTTCCGTGCCGACGACGCATGGGCCTTCTAGAAAGACCCGCGAGCAGATCTCAACGACGAGAGGAGCGAGACGATGAACCGGATCACCACCACCCTCACCCACGCAGCCGCTGCGGCGGCGCTGGGAGCAGCCGCCCTCGGCGCGGCGGCGCAGTCGCACGACCTCACCGTGGTGTCGTGGGGCGGCGCGTACCAGGACGGCCAGAAGGAGGTGTACTTCAAGCCATTCAACGCCACCGGCATCAAGCTGCTCGACGAGTCGTGGGACGGCGGCCTCGGCGTGCTGCGCACCAAGATCAAGGGCGGCAACAACGCGTGGGACGTCGTGCAGGTGGAGGCCGACGAGCTCGAGGTCGGCTGCGACGAGGGTCTGTACGAGAAGCTCGACGTCAACAAGATCGGTGGCACCGCGCGCTACCTGCCGGGCACCGTGCACGCCTGCGGCGTCGGCGCGATCATCTACAACCTGGTGCTCGCCTACGACGGCGACAAACTGAAGACCGCGCCCACCGGCTGGGCCGACTTCTTCGACACCAAGAAATTCCCCGGCAAGCGCGCGATCCGCAACGGCGCCAAGTGGAACCTCGAAGTCGCGCTGATCGCCGACGGCGTGCCGTCGAAGGACGTCTACAAGACGCTGCGCACGCCCGAGGGCATCGAGCGTGCGTTCAAGAAGCTCGACTCGATCAAGAGCGACCTCGTGTTCTGGAAGAGCGGCGCGCAGCCGCCGCAGATGCTCGCCGCCGGCGACGTGGTGTTCACCACCGCCTACAACGGCCGCATCACTGCGGCCAACGAGAAGGACAAGAAGAACTTCAAGATGGTGTGGAAGGACACACCGTACACGATGGACTCGTGGGTCATCATGAAGGGCACGCCCAACAAGGCCAACGCCGAGAAGCTGGTCGAGTTCATGGGCCGGCCCGAGAACCAGGCCAAGCTGCCGAAGTACGTGCGCTACGGCGTCACGTCGGCCGCCGCGGCGCCGCTGGTCGACAAGAGCCTGATGGCCGAGCTGCCGACCAACCCCGACATCCTGAAGCAGGCGTTCGCCGAAGAGCCGAAGTTCTGGATCGACAACGGCGACAAGCTGGCCGAGCGCTGGACGCAGTGGTCGGGCACGAAGTGATGTCGACCCCCGGTCGCCGTCGCACGCCACGGCGTGCTCGGCGCCCGCCCCCCGAGGGGGCTCAGCCGGGCCTTGGGGCGGCCCGGCGGCCCGGCTCGCGCTAAGACGATCGTCGCGCCCGCGGCCGTGGTCGGCCGCGGGACCGATCTTCCTTCGACGCACATGCTTGCTCCGAAGCGATGGCTCCTGCTGCCCTTGGCAGCGTTCCTGCTGGTGTTCTTCGTCGTGCCGCTGGCAGGGCTGCTGTCGCTGGCGGTTCGCGAGGCCGAGGTGCCGCGTGCGCTGCCGCGCACGCTGGTGGCGCTGCAGGCGTGGCAACCGCGCCAGCCGGTGCCCGACGCGGCCTACGCCGCGCTGGCGCGCGACATCGTCGAGGCGCGCGCGGCCGGCACACTCGCCGATGCGGCGCGACGGCTGAACTACGAGGTCAACGGCGTGCGCAGCACGCTGATGCGGGCCGCGCGCGACGCGTCGGGCCCCGATGCGCCGCGCGCCGATGCGGCGTTCTTCGCCGCGATCGATCCGGCGCTCGCCTCGAGCGCGTTCTTCGCCGCCGTGCAGCGCGCGCACGGCCCCGTGTCGGGGTACTACCTGCTCGCGGCGCTCGACCTCGAACGCACGCCCGACGGCGCGATCGTGCGCGCGCCGCCGACGCAGCGCATCTACATCGACGTGCTGCTGCGCACGCTGGCCATCAGCGCCACCGTCACGCTGCTGTGCCTGCTGATGGGCTTTCCGGTGGCGCTGCTGCTGACCCAGGTGCGCGAGCGCGTGGCCGACGCGCTGATGATCCTGGTGCTGCTGCCGTTCTGGACGTCGCTGCTGGTGCGCACCGCGGCCTGGGTGGTGGTGCTGCAGCGCGAGGGCATGGTCAACGGGCTGCTGCTCAAGCTGGGGCTGATCGCCGAGCCGCTGACGCTGATCTACAACCGAGTCGGCGTGCTGGTGGCGATGACGCACGTGCTGCTGCCGTTCATGATCCTGCCCACCTACAGCGTGCTCAAGGGCATCGGGCCGCACTACCTGCGCGCGGCGGGCAGCCTGGGCGCGCCGCCGCTGACCGCATTCGTGCGCGTCTACCTGCCGATCGCGGCGCCGGGCATCGCCGCCGGCTCGCTGATGGTCTTCATCCTCGCGCTCGGCTACTACATCACGCCGGCGCTGGTGGGCGGCGGAGCCGACCAGATGCTGTCGTACTTCGTGGCCACCTACACCACCGACACCGGCAACTGGGGCCTCGCGGCCGCGCTGGGCCTGCTGATGCTGCTCACCACGCTGGCGCTGTACGCGCTGGCGCATCGCCTGTCTGGCGGGCGCACGCTGGCGGTGACATGAACCACCCCCGTAACGGCCTTCGGCCGCCCCCCCTCGAGGGGGCGCCACCGGCGGACCGGCAAAGCCGGATCCGCGCTGGCCGCTTGGTGCGACCGAGTGGGCCGAGTGTCTGGCGCTTGCTCTATTGGCTCTTTTGCGCCGCGGTGCTGGCGTTCCTGCTGGTGCCGATCGCAGCGATCGTGCCGCTGTCGTTCTCCAGCGGATCGTTCCTCACCTACCCGATGCCGGGTTGGTCGCTGCGCTGGTACGCCGAGGTGCTGGGCGGCGGCCGCTGGCTCCGGGCGCTCGGCGTGTCGCTCACCGTCGGCGCGTGCGCCACCGCGCTGTCGGTGGTGCTCGGCACGCTCGCGGCGCTCGCTCTGGCGCGCGAACGCGGCGCCTGGGCCACTGCGGTCAAGGCCGTGATCCTGGCGCCGATGATCGTGCCGGTGATCCTGATCGCGGTGGCGGCGTACTTCTTTCTCGCGCCGCTGGCGCTCACCGCCACCACCACCGGCCTGGTGCTCGCGCACACGGTGATCGCGGTGCCGTTCGTCGTGGTGCCGGTGCTGACCGCGCTCGAGATGCTCGACCCCAACCTGGCGCGCGCCGCGGCCGCATGCGGGGCCGCGCCGGCCGCCGCGTTCTTTCGCGTCACGCTACCGGTCATCGTGCCGGCGATGGGCTCGGGCGCGCTGTTCGCGTTCGCCGCGTCGTTCGACGACGTGGTGATCGCGCTGCTGGTGGCCGGCCCCGATCAGCGCACGCTGCCGCGCGAGATGTTCTCCGGCCTGCGCGACAGCATCACGCCGGCGCTGACCGCGGTGGCGACGATCCTGATCGTGTGCTCGACCGCGATGTTCCTGCTCGTGCAGTCGTTGCAGCGCAGGGCGCGCCGAGCGGCCGCGGCGCGAACGGTCTGAGCCACGGGCCGCGCCTCAGGTCGAGAGGCTCGCTACGCCCACAGTTTCCAGTTCAAGGCAGCCAACAACACGCCGAGCGCCGCAGGCGCCAGCAGTGCGAGCAACGCGTGCACGGCCCCGCGGACCCAGCGCCCGGCGCCCGTCGCATGGCCGTCAGCCGTTGGAACGCCCATGTCTTGTCCCACGCACACGCCGGGGTCAAACGGTCAAGGCAGGACCGATCCGGGCGCAGCGCTAGACTGCAGGCAATCTCCGCGAAGCAGAGGCTCGCATGGTCGGTCGGCCCGAGGTCCGGTTCTGCACGTCTTTCGATGGCACACAGATCGCGGCCGCGCGATCGGGGGCCGGAAGCCCGGTCCTCGTGCGGGCAGCCACCTGGCTCACCCACATCGAACACGCACCTGCGGGCAGCTTCAGCGCGGGATTGGTCGATGCCTTCGCGCGTCAAGGCCGCTACGTCGAATACGACACGCGCGGCTGCGGCTTGTCGCAGCGCCGGGTGGACGACATCTCGTTCGAGGCGTGGGTGCGCGACCTCGAGGCCGTCACCGAGGCCTACGGGCTCGAGCGATTCGCGCTGCTGGGGTTCACCTGCGCCGCCGGCGTTGCAGTGGAGTACGCCGCCCGGCACCCGGAGCGGGTGACGCATCTGATCCTGTTCGGCGGCTTTGCCACCTCGTATCACAGCACGAGCCATCCCGACCCCGCCGTGCGGCGCGAAGGCGACCTGATGGTGGAGTTGGCCGAGGTGGGATGGGGAAACAGCTCTGCGGCGTTCCGGCAGGTCTTCGTCTCGCGTTTCATGCCCGACGCCACGCCCGCGCAGTGGGCCGCGTTCGACCGGCTGCAGCGCGAAACCTCGACGCCGGACGTCGCTGCCCGCTTCCTGCGCGCGATGTATGCCATCAACGTGAAGGACAGCGCCGCGAAGGTGCGCTGCCCGACCCTGGTGTTTCACCTCAAGGGCGACGAGATGGTGCGCTTCGAGCAGGGGCGGCGGCTGGCGGCGTTGATCCCCGGCGCGCGGTTCGTGCCGCTGCCGGGTCGCAATCACGTTCCCTTCACGCACGAGGCCGCGTGGCAAACGTTCGTCGACCAGACGCTCGCGTTCATCGGCAGCCCCGTGGCATCGACGGACGCGCCCGCAGCCAGCGCAGGCCGCCTGACGACCCGGCAGTGCGAGGTGCTGCGGCTGGTGGCAGCGGGCAACACCGACAAGCAGATCGCGCGCCGGCTGCGGCTCAGCCCTCGCACGGTGGAGATGCACGTGGGCAACGCGGTGCGCGCGCTCGGTTGCCGCACCCGCGCCGAGGCCACCCATCGCGCGGCCGAGCAGCGCCTGCTCTGATCCCCGGGGTTCTACGGTAGCGGCTGCGGGGACGCCGTAGCCGGCACACTTCAACGCGCCGCTGCACCGCGGCACCATGCAGGCGTTCCAACGAAGGAGAACGCGCGTGCACCTGGCCCTGCCCGAACGAGAGACCGATTGCGCCGAAGGCAAGGCGCTGCAGGAGCGCCTGCCCGTGCACTGCTTCGGCTGTGGCGTGCTGAATGCCAAGGGCCTGCAGATCCGAAGCCGCTGGCGCGGCGACGAGTGCGTGTGCCGCTGGCAACCCGGCGCGGAGCACGTCGGCCACCCTGGCCTGGTGTACGGTGGCACGATCGCCTCGGTGGTGGACTGCCACGCGATCTGGACCGCGCTGTCGCACGCCTGCACGATCGACGGGCTCGAGTTGGGGCGCGACGCGCTGCCCTTCGCCTACGTCACCGGCGGACTGACGGTCGACTACCTGAAGCCGGCCGACATCGCGCAACCGCTCGTGCTGCACGCGCGCATCGTCGAACACGGCGAGCGCAAGTCGATAGTGGCCTGCCGCGTGATGCAGGGCGACATCACCCGCGCCCGGGCGCAGGTGGTGGCGGTGCGCGTGGCGGGTGCGCGATGAAGAGCGTCGTCTGCTGCGCCTTCGACGGGCCCGATGCGCTGGTCATCGGCGACACGCCCGACCCCCGTCCCGGTCCCGGCGAAGTGCTCGTCGACGTCCACGCGGCGGCGGTGACCTTCATGGACGTGTTGATGGTGTCCGGCAAGTACCAGATGCGGCCGACGCTGCCCTTCGCGCCGGGCAACGATGCGGCCGGCATCGTCTCGGCAGTGGGCAACGGTGTGTCGCGGTTCAGCGTGGGCGACCGCGTGGCGTGCGGCAACTGGAGCGGCGCCTTTGCCGAGCGCATGGTCGCCCGCGAGGCCACCACGATTGCCCTGCCGGCCTCGGTCGACTTCGTCACCGGCGCCGCGGTGCGGCACGGATACGGCACGGCCCACTACGCGCTCGTCCAGCGCGCTCGACTGCAGAGCGGCGAGACCGTGTTCGTGAGCGGCGCCGCGGGCGGCGTCGGCCTCGCCGCGGTGGAGCTGGCGCGCCACCTCGGGGCGCGCGTCATCGCCGGGGTCGGCTCGGCCGCGAAGGTGGCGGCCGTCCGCGAACGCGGCGCCCACGACGTGATCGACTATTCGAGCCAGAACCTGCGCGACGCGATCCGGCGGCTCACCGATGGCCGCGGCGTCGACGTGTTCTTCGACAACGTCGGCGGCGATATCTTCGACACGCTGTCGCGCCTGATGAATTGGGGCGGCCGCATCCTGCCGATCGGCTTCACCAGCGGCACGATTCCCACCCTCCCGATGAACCTGCCGCTGCTCAAGAACTACAGCGTGGTCGGCTGCTTCTGGGGCGCACATGCCGATCGCGATCCGGCCGCCAGCCGCGCGGCCGACGAACAGGTCATGGCCTGGGTGGCCAGCGGCGAGCTGCGACCCCTGATCGATGAACAGCTGCCGCTGGAGCGCGCCAGGGATGCGCTGAACAAGGTGTTGAACCGGCAGACGATCGGCCGGGTCGTTCTTGCCGTGCGTTAGCGTTGCGACACGCCGCGCTCGCGCCCGGCTAGAACCGGAGTGCCACCCCCGGCTCGGCCACGATGACCCGCACGGTGCTCGTGCCCATCGCGTCGACGAACTCCTTGGCCGTGCCCTTGGCGATCGGGTTGGCGCCGTAGTGCATCGGGATCACGACCTTCGGGCGGATCAGTTCCTTCACGGCGTACGCCGCGTCCGCAGGATCCATCGTGAAGTTGCCGCCGATCGGCACCAGCGCGAGGTCGGGGTGATAGCGCTGGCCGATGTAGCGCATGTCGGAGAACACCGCGGTGTCGCCGGCGTGGTAGATGCGAAAGCCGTTCTCGAGCTCGATGATCCAGCCCACCGGCTCGCCACCGGGGTGCACCTCGTCCTTGGCCGTGCCAGGGTTGTACCAGACATAGATCGACGAATGCTCGGCATGCACGGCGGTCACCTTGACGCCGGCCGCCGGTTCGATCGTGCCGCCCTTGTTCATTCGCGGCAGCAGGTCGGGCGGCAGCACGCCGAGCGTCATCAAGGTGTTGTTGAGGTCGCCCGGCGCGCGCAGGGGCACCTTGTACATCTGGGCCAGCGCCGCCGCATCGGCGATGTGGTCGAAGTGACCGTGGCTGACCAGCAGCACGTCGATGCGCCCGAAGTGCTCGAGCTGCTTGTACGGTGCCGGCGTGCGCGGATTGGTGCGCAACCACGGATCGGTGACGATGACCCTGCCGCCGGGCGAAGTGATCTTGAACGCGGATTGACCGAGCCACACCAGCTCGACCTGCCCGGCACCCGGGGCCGGGGTGCTCACCATCGGCGTGCTGCAGCCCACCATCGCGAGCGCCGCCAGCAGGCAGACCCAGATCTTCTTTCGCATTGCACTCTCCTCGTCTCTAATGGGCTTTGTGCTCACCCGGGCGCGACGCCGCGCAGCCCTGCCCGATCGGCCGCACGCTGCACCAGGCCGGACGCCACGGCTTGTTGCGCGAAGCGCCGCACCGCGTCCATCGCGGCCTCGCGCCCGTGGGGGATCGCGATGGCCAGGTGTTCGACACCCCAGCGGCCCGGCAGCACGCGCGCATCCGGCAGCCCGTCGGCCATCTGGAACAGGATCGCCTTGTTGGTGGCAAACGCATCCATCGCGCCGCTGGCCAGCTGTTTTGCGGCCGTGCCCAGCGTCGGTGCCGCGACGACCGTGGCCGCGCGCAGCCTGGCGGTCAGCGCGGTCTGCGAGCTGCTGCCCTGCGCGACGCCAATGCGCTGGCCAGGACGGTCCATCTCATCGACGGCCGTGATCGGCGAGCCGCCGGGCACCAGCAGCCCGAGCTCCAGCGCGATCACCGGATCGCTGAAGTTCATGTCCCTGGTGCGTGCGGGCGTCGCGTTGGTCACGGTGAAATCGACATCACCGGCCTTCAGCGCCGCGAGCACGAGTGCCAGCCGCGGGAACTCCACCTGCCGATACGGCACGCCGAGCTGCGCCGCCAGCGCCTGACCGAGCTCGACCGCCACACCGTGCGCCTGCCCGGCCGCGTCGCGCACCAGCGACGTCGGACTGCCCAGGTAGACCCCGACCCGCAGCTCACCGGTCGGCGCCAGCAGCGAGCGCGTGGGCGTCGCTGCGCAGCCCGCCAACCCCGCGGACGCCCAGAGCAGAAAGAGCCGCCTGCGCATGATCAATCCGGCTTGATCTGCGCGGCGCGAATCAGCTTCTCGTAGCGCGCCTTCTCGCTGGCCAGCAGTGCCGAGAAGCGATCCTGGGGTCCCGGGAGCACCTCGCCTCCCGCACTGGTGAGCCGCTCGCGCAGTTCGGGCGCGTCGAGTGCCTTCTGCACTGCGGCATGCAGCCGCTGCACGACAGGCGCCGGTAGACCGGCGGGTCCGATCACGCCGTACCACACCGACGCTTCGAAGCCGGGGAATCCGCTCTCGGCGATCGTGGGTGCGTCCGGGAAGATCGGCGTGCGCGACGGGCTCAACACCGCGAGCACGCGCAGCTTGCCGGCCTTGACGTGCGGCAGCACTTCGAGCGCATTGACCGCCACGGTCTGCACGTGACCGGCGAGCACGTCGTTGATCGCTGGGGCGCCACCCTTGTACGGCACGTGCAGCAGCTCGATGCCGGCCGCGCGCTCGAAGAGCTCGATGGCCAGATGCGGCGTCGAGCCGTTGCCCGGCGTGCCGAAGTCGACCGAGTTGGGCTTTGCCTTGGCTTGCGCGATCAGTGCGGCGATCGACTGCGGCGCGTTGGCGCCAGTGCCGGCGGCCAGCACCACCGGCACGCGGCCGACGATCGCAACGGCCGTCATGTCGCGCAGCGGGTCGAACGGCGGTGGTTGAAACAGCGCGGGGTTGGCCGCGATCGCATTGGCCGCGAGCATCAGCGTGTAACCGTCGGGGGCGCTGTCGATCAGCGCCCGATTGGCGACGTTGGTGCCTGCGCCGGGCTTGTTCTCGACGATCACGGGTTGACCCAGCGCGTTGGACAGCTGCTGCCCCAACGTGCGCGCGATCAGATCCACCGCGCCGCCCGGGCTGTAGCCGACGATCATGCGGATGGGCTTGCTCGGATAGGTCTGCGCGGCCGCGGGGCCGACGGCGGCCGACAGGCCGGTGGCCAGCAGCACCAGGGCACGCATCAGGGATCGGGTTGTCGTCATGGTGACTCCTCGGGTGGGGGGCTCACGCGGAGCCGAGCTGCAATCGATTGGGCAGTCCTCGTTCGCGAGACCGCGTCGGCAGCGCCGCGTTGCTGCCGCTGATGACGAGCCCGTCGCACTCGGTGCCGCTCACAGCCACAGGATCTTCTTCCGGTAGTCGAGGTCTTCGAGCAAGGGTGCCGCCGGACCGCTGTGGAACACGGCGCCACGCTCCAGCGCGAACACGCGATCGGCCAGCGCCAGCACGAGGTCGAGGTTGTGCTCGACGATCACGACGGCCACTTCCGAGCGCAGGCGGTCGAACACGGTGAACAGTTCCTGCACCACCGCCGGCGCCAGGCCTTCGAACGGTTCGTCGAGCAGCAGCAACTTCACGTTGCCGGACAGCGCGCGCGCCACCGCCGCCATCTGCTGCTCGCCGCCGGACAGGTAGTCGGCCGCGACGTCCCGGCGCTCCTTCAGGCGCGGAAAGACCGAATAGATCTTCTCCTCGCTCCACACCGTGCCGTGCGAGCCATCGGTGGCGCGCGCCAATCGCCCCAGCGCCAGGTTCTCGGCCACCGACATGCCGGCAAACAGGCCACGCCCCTGCGGCACGTAGCCGACGCCCAGCCGTGCGATGTCCGGCGCCGGCAAGCCGGCGATGGACCGTCCCTCGAACTCGATCGCGCCACTGGCCGGTGGCAGCAGGCCCGCCAGCGCCTTCAGCAACGTGGACTTGCCCGCGCCGTTGCGCCCCAGCAGGGCGACGATCTCGCCCTCGCGCACGTCGAGCGTGGCGTCGTTGAGGATGTGGCTCTTGCCGTAGAAGGCATTGACCCGCTCGAACTTCAGCAACGGGCGGCCTTCGGTGGAAGCGCCCGCCACCCGCCCGGTCACCGGCGGTGTGCCCGTGCCGGTGTAGACCTCCTGCACGCGCCGGTCCGCACGCACCTCGTCGGGCACGCCGCACATCAGGACCGCACCCTGGTTCATCACCGTGACGCGCTGCGAGATGCTGAGCACGCGATCGATGTCGTGCTCGACGATCAGCACCGGCACGTGCCCGGCGATGGTCGTGACCAGGCGCGAGACGCGCTCGCGCTCGGCCGCGGCCAGACCCGCGAGCGGCTCGTCGAGCAGCAGCACCTCGGGCTTCGACCCGAGCGCGATGCCGAGGTCCAGCAGACGCTGGCCGCCGTAGGAGAGATCGCCGCCGAGGATGTCCTCGATGCCTTCCAGGCCGAGGAATTTCACCAGTTCGTCCGTCTCGGCGTTCACGGCATCGAAGCGGTCGACGTCGCGCCACGCGTTGAACGCCCCGGCGTGCCGCGCCTGCAGCGACAGGCGAAGGCTCTCGCGAACCGTGAGCCCCTTGAACAGGTTGGTGATCTGGAACGAGCGCGCCAGGCCGGCATGGCAGATGCGATGCGGCGGCAGGCCTTGCACCGGCCGGCCGTGCAGCCGCACAGTGCCGCGGCTCGGCGCGAACAGTCCCGACACGACATTGAACGTGGTCGTCTTGCCGGCACCGTTGGGGCCGATCAACGCGTGCACCTGGCCGGCCTCTAGCGCGAGGTGCGCACCGTTGACGGCCTGGATGCCGCCGAAGCGCATCTCCAGGTCGCGCACCTCGAGCACCGCGCCGGTGCGCGGTGGCGGTCGCAGGAAGGCGGGAAGCGGCAGCCCCTCGTAGACCTTGCGCCGGCTCATCGCGGCGCTCTCTTCGGGCGGCGGGCGCCAGCGTCGCTTCAGCTGGCCCCAGACGCCGGTGAGCCCGGTGGGCGAGAAGATCACGAAGCCGACGAAGACGAGCCCGAACCACAGCAACCAATTGGCGGTCCAGATCGAGAAGGCCTCGCGGAACATCAGGTAGAAGAGCACCCCCAGGGCCGGGCCCAGGAAGCTGCGCATGCCGCCGATCACCACCATCGCCAGCATCTCGCCCGAGAAGGCCACCGTGGTCGACTCGGCGGCCGCCAGGCGGTGCAGGAAGACCAGCAGCGCACCGGCCAGGCCCGTCACGGTGGCCGAGACGACGAAGGCGGCGAGCTTGTAGCGCTGCGTGTCGTAGCCCTGGAAGGTCGCCCGCTGTTCGTTCTCGCGGATCGCCACCAGCACGTGGCCGAACGGCGAGCGCGTCAGGCGCCACAGACCGTAGAGCACGCCGAAGGCGATCAGGGCCACGACGGCGTAGTAGACGACCTGGTTGTCGAGGTCGATCGGTCCGATGGAACGCCGCTCGATGCCGCCCAGCCCGCCCTCGCCACCGGTGAGCGCGGTCCAGCGGAATGCGATCGCGAAGGTCAACGCCGACAGCGCGAGCGTCAGCAGCGAGAAGTAGACACCACGCCGGCGCAGGATCACGAAGCCCACCACGAGCGACAGCAGCGCGGTGAAGCCGATCGAGAACAGCAGCGGCAGCACGAAGCTGTCGGGGAACCAGCGCAGGTGCGAGATCGCAGCGGCGTAGCCGCCGATGCCGAACCACGCACTGTGCCCGAACGACACCAGCCCGGTCATGCCGACCAGCACGTTCAGCCCGAGCGCCACGATGCACAGGAGTACGACCACGGTGGCGTTGTCCAGCGTAAGCCCGACGGCCTGCAGGACGATCGGCAGCAGCACCAGGCCCAGGGCACCGACGATCAGCGGCCGATGTTTCGCCGGCGTCATTCGAACCGCTCGATGCGTTCGCCGAGCAAGCCGCGCGGCCGCAACAGCAGCACGAGCACCATCAGGACGTACATCGACGCCTCGCCGGCCGCGGGCAGGAAGTGGATCGTGACGCCGCGCACCACCCCCACCAGCACCGCC
>DATIFD010000049.1:0-6023 GCA_035455385.1 Burkholderiaceae bacterium | reverse complement strand
CATCGTCGAAACAGTCGAGCCGCTGTCGCCGCCGCCTGCGCCCGTGGTGGCCGCCGAACCGGCGTCGGCACCGGTGGCTGCGGCGTCGCAGCCGGCCGCCGACACGGCGACCGCTGCGGCGTCGGCGCCGTCGACGGCGGTGGCCGCCGCCACGCCGGCCTCCGCTGCCAGCGCGGTGGCAGCGTTCGACTGGCCTCCGTCGACCCGTCTGACCTACCTGATGAATGGCAACTACCGCGGCGAAGTGCAGGGATCGGCAACCGTCGAGTGGATCCGCGTCGGCCTGCACTACCAGGTGCACGTGGAGGCGATCGTCGGGCCCAGCTTCGCGCCGATCCTGGTGCGCCGGGCCAGCAGCGACGGCGTGCTCGGCGACAACGGCCTGACGCCGCGACGCTTCGAGGGCGAGCAGCGGGTGGCGTTCAAGAGCCGGCGCTGGGCCATGAGCTTCGACCCCGAACGCGTGCGCCTGCCCGAGGGACGCGAGGCACCGTCGATGCCCGGCGTGCAGGACGAGGCGAGCCTGTTCGTGCAGCTGACCTGGCTGTTCACCACGCAGCCGCAGATGCTGCAGGCCGGCCGCAGCATCGAGGTGCCGCTGGCGCTGCCGCGACGCGTCGAGGTCTGGCAGTACGACGTCATCGGCCAGGAGACGCTGCGCATGCCGTTCGGCGAGATCAGCACCATGCACGTCAAGCCGCGGCGACTGGAGAAGTCGAGCACCAACCTGACGGCGCAGATGTGGTTTGCGCCGGGCCTGCAGTACCTGCCGGTGCGCATCCTCGTGCGGCAGGATGCCGATACCTTCATCGACCTGCAGCTGCAGCGTGCGCCGGAGCAGGCGGCCGAGCGCTGAGCTGGCAACCGACGGCGCTCGCGCGGGGCCGGGGTTCGACGGCGGCCGAAGCGGTCCGGCTCACGGCCGCGTGTGGTGCAATGGAGTTTTTCGCACCGCAGGAGCCCCTCATGAGCGAGCCGCTGATCCTCACTTCCACCCGAGGCGACGGTGCGCGCAGGGTCGGCTGGATCCAGCTCAACCGCCCGAAGCAGCTCAACGCGTTGAACGACGCGCTGATGGACCAGCTCGGCGAGGCGCTGATCGCCTTCGACGCCGACGAGGGCATCGGCTGCATCGTGATCACCGGCAACGACAAGGCATTTGCCGCCGGCGCCGACATCCTGGCGATGGCCAAGTACAACTACATGGACGTGCACCGCAACGAGTACATCACGCGCAACTGGGAGACCATTCGCCGCGTGCGCAAGCCAGTGATCGCTGCGGTGGCCGGCTTTGCGCTCGGTGGCGGCTGCGAGCTGGCGATGATGTGCGACATCGTGATCGCGGCCGACACGGCCAGGTTCGGCCAGCCGGAGATCAAGATCGGCATCATCCCCGGCGCCGGCGGCACGCAGCGGCTGCCGCGCGCGGTGGGCAAGAGCAAGGCGATGGACCTGGTTCTCACCGGGCGGATGATGGATGCGGCCGAGGCCGAACGTGCGGGCCTGGTGTCGCGCCTGGTGGCTGCCGACAAGCTGCTCGACGAAGCGTTGGCCGCGGCCTCGACGATCTGCGCGATGAGCGGCCCGAGCGTCGCGCTGGCCAAGGAGTGCGTCAACCGTGCCTTCGAGGCGTCGCTGTCGGACGGCGTGTGGTTCGAGCGGCGCATCTTCCACTCGCTGTTTGCCACCCACGACCAGAAGGAAGGCATGGACGCATTCCTGAGCAAGCGCAGCCCGAACTTCAAGCACGGCTGAGCACAGGGTCCTGGCGGGCTCGCCGAGCGTCCTGCCACCGCGCCCCACGGCCCGGCCTGCATGCCGGGCCGGTTCGCCAGGCGTAGGCCCGCACGCAGGTGCGGGCCTACGTCCAGGCTCACCCCTCGCGGCGCAGCGCGGGGAACAGGATCACGTCGCGGATGCTCGCCGAATCGGTGAGCAGCATCACCAGGCGGTCGATGCCGATGCCGCAGCCGCCGGCCGGCGGCATGCCGTATTCGAGCGCGCGGATGAAGTCGGCGTCGTAGTACATGGCTTCCTCGTCGCCGGCCTCCTTGCTCGCGGCCTGCGACTGGAAGCGCGCCGCCTGGTCCTCGGCGTCGTTGAGCTCCGAAAAGCCGTTGGCGATCTCGCGACCGGTGATGTAGAGCTCGAAGCGCTCGGTGCGCGCCGGATCGGTGTCGGAGGCCCGCGCCAGCGGGCTCACCTCGACCGGGTGGTCGACGATGAAGGTCGGCTCCCACAGGTGCTGCTCGACCAGCTCCTCGAACACGCCGAACTGAAGCTGCGCCAGGTTCCAGTGCGCCGGGGCCTCGGTGCCGTGCTTCTTGAGCTCGGCGCGCAGCGCGTGGAGGTCGTCGAGGTGCGCCGCGCCGATGGCCGGCACGTGGCGCGCCACCGCATCGCGGATTGACAGCCGGGCAAACGGCGCCTCGAGGTCCACCGCGCGCCCCTGGTAGCTCAGCTGCCCGGTTCCCGCCGCGTGGCGCGCGGCGTCGCGGATGACCTGCTCGGTGTAGGCCATCACGTCCTGGTAGTTCCAGTACGCGGCGTAGAACTCCATCATCGTGAATTCCGGGTTGTGGCGCACCGAGATGCCCTCGTTGCGGAAGTTGCGGTTGATCTCGAACACGCGCTCGAAGCCGCCCACCAGCAGGCGCTTGAGGTACAGCTCCGGCGCGATGCGCAGGAACATCTGCTGCTCGAGCGCGTTGTGGTGGGTGACGAACGGCTTGGCGTTGGCGCCGCCCGGGATCGGGTGCAGCATCGGCGTCTCGACCTCGAGAAAGCCGTGCTCGACCATGAAATTGCGGATCGACGCCACACACTTGCTGCGCGCCACGAAGCGGGCGCGCGCCTGCTCGTCGGTGATCAGATCGGCATAGCGCTGGCGGTACTTCTGCTCCTGGTCGGCCATGCCGTGGAACTTGTCCGGCAGCGGTCGCAGGTTCTTGGTCAGCAGCCGGATCGACGTGGCCTTGACCGTCAGCTCGCCGGTCTTGGTGCGCATCAGCGTGCCTTCGCAGCCGACGATGTCGCCCAGGTCCCAGTGCTTGAACGCGGCATACGAAGCCTCGCCGACCAGGTCGGTGGCCACGCGCAGCTGGATGCGGCCGCCGGTGGGGCCGAACGAGCCGTCCTGCAGGGTCGCGAAGCTGGCCTTGCCCATCACCCGCTTGAGCATCATGCGGCCGGCCACCGAGACGTTGACGTTCCGGGGCTCCAGCTCCTCGTTAGGGACGTGGGCGTAGCGCTGCTGCAGGTCGGCCGCCTGATGGCTCGGCTTGAAGTCGTTGGGGAAGGCGGGCTGGCGCTGTGCACGCAACTGGGCGAGCTTGTGGCGGCGCTCGGCGATGAGGTTGTTGTCGTCGGGGTGTCGGTCATCGGAGGGCTCTGCAACTGTGCCGATGTTAACGATTCGGCTGTCGGCGCCAGACCACTGGAGCCGGCCGTCGTGCGCGTGATCGATGGGAAAATGCGACTCACCAATCGACGGCTGGGCTTGAACCACTGTCTTCCCGATGAAACGCATCCTCGTGACCGGCGGCGCCGGGTTCCTCGGTTCGCACCTGTGCGAACGGCTGATCGACGGTGGCCACGATGTTCTGTGCGTGGACAACTACTTCACCGGCAGCAAGGTGAACATCGCCCACCTGCTCGGCAACCCGCGCTTCGAGCTGATGCGCCACGACGTGACCTTTCCGCTCTACGTGGAGGTCGACGAGATTTTCAACCTCGCCTGCCCGGCCTCGCCGGTGCACTATCAGCACGATCCGGTGCAGACCACGAAGACCAGTGTGCACGGTGCGATCAACATGCTGGGCCTGGCCAAACGCGTGAAGGCCAAGATCCTGCAAGCCTCGACCAGCGAGGTCTACGGCGACCCAGAGGTGCACCCGCAGCCCGAGGCGTACTGGGGCCGCGTCAACCCCATCGGCATCCGCAGCTGCTACGACGAGGGCAAGCGATGCGCGGAGACACTCTTCTTCGACTATTGGCGGCAGCACCGGTTGCGCATCAAGGTGGTCCGCATCTTCAACACCTACGGGCCGCGCATGCACCCGAACGACGGCCGCGTGGTGTCGAACTTCATCGTCCAGGCGCTGCAGGGGAAGGACATCACCATCTTCGGCGATGGCTCGCAGACGCGCAGCTTCTGCTACGTCGATGACCTGATCGAAGCGATGATTCGCACGATGGCCACCGATGATGGATTCACCGGGCCGGTGAACATCGGCAATCCGGTCGAGATGACGATGCTGGATCTGGCGCGTCTGATCATCAAACTCACCGGCGCGCGCAGCCAATTGGTCTTCAAACCGCTGCCCGAGGACGACCCCAAGCAGCGCCGCCCTGACATCGCACTGGCAAAGCAGACCCTGGAGTGGTCACCGAAGGTGGGTCCGGAAGATGGACTGCGCCGGACAATTGAGTATTTCCGTACCCGCCTGGGCGCGGGTGAGTTGGGCTGAACGGCCTTGTTCACCAACCAGGTCATCCTCGTCACCGGCGGCACGGGCTCGTTCGGCAACGCATTCGTGCCGCTCACGCTGCAGCGGTTCAGTCCGCGCAAGCTGATCGTGTACTCGCGCGACGAGATGAAGCAGTGGGAGATGGCCAAGCGCTTCCAGGGCGACGATCGGGTGCGCTTCTTCATCGGCGACGTGCGCGACCGCGACCGGCTCTATCGTGCGCTCGATGGCGTCGACTACGTGGTGCATGCCGCGGCGACGAAGATCGTGCCCACGGCCGAGTACAACCCATTCGAGTGCGTCAAGACCAACATCGATGGCGCGATGAACCTGATCGATGCCTGCATCGACAAAGGCGTCAAGCGTGTCGTCGCACTGTCGACCGACAAGGCCAGCAGCCCGGTCAATCTGTATGGGGCGACCAAGCTGGCGTCCGACAAACTGTTCATTGCGGGCAACTCGTATGCCGGGGGACACGACACGCGATTTGCAGTCGTCCGGTACGGCAACGTCATGGGCTCCCGCGGCTCCGTGATTCCGTATTTCCTGTCCATCGCGGCTCGGGGCGTGCTGCCCGTCACCGATGAGCGGATGACGCGTTTCATGATCACTCTGGAACAGGGGGTCGATCTGGTGTGGCACGCGTTTGCCGACATGCAGGGTGGCGAGATCTACGTCAAGAAGATCCCGTCGATGAAAGTGACCGACATTGCCCTGGCGGTGTCGCCGCAGGCGCGTCTCGAGATCGTCGGGATCCGGCCTGGCGAGAAGCTGCACGAGCAAATGATCGGTGCGGAGGATGCGTATTACACGTACGAGTACGCGCAGCACTTCAAGATCCTGCCGGCGATCCACAACTGGAGCGCGGACGCGCATCGCATCAAGGACGGCCGGCGCGTGCCCGACGGATTCGTCTACTCCAGCGACACCAACCCCGACTGGATGACCGTCGAGGCCTTGCGTCGCTGGATCGACGACAACCGCGCCAGGATCGGGATTGCCTGATGTCGCACATTCCCTACGGCCGGCAGGACGTGACGCCGGCCGACGTGGCGGCAGTGGTGGAGGTGCTGGAGTCCGACTGGCTGACTCAGGGGCCCGTGGTGCCGCGATTCGAGGCTGCGCTCGCTGCAGAGTGCGGCGCGAGCCACGCGGTGGCGGTCAACAGCGCAACTTCGGCGCTGCACGTGGCCTGCCTGGCGATGGATCTGGGGCCGCAGGACTGGTTGTGGACCAGCCCCATCACCTTCCTGGCGTCGGCCAACTGCGCGCGCTACTGCGGGGCGCAGGTCGATTTCGTCGACATCGATCCGCGCACCTACAACCTGTCGGTGCCGGCGCTGGCGCGCAAACTCGAGCTGGCCAAACCGCGCGGTCGGTTGCCGAAGATCGTGGTGCCGGTGCACCTCGCGGGGCAGAGCTGCGACATGGCGGGGATTCACGCGCTGGCGCGCGAGTACGGCTTTCGGGTCATCGAGGATGCGTCGCACGCGGTCGGCGGCCGCTACCAGGGTCGGCCTGTGGGCGATTGCCGCTTCAGCGACGTGGTCGTCT
>DATIFD010000048.1:0-2235 GCA_035455385.1 Burkholderiaceae bacterium | reverse complement strand
ACCTGCTGAATCAGCTCGTATAGACCACATCGAGCTCTCGGTTGGCGGTCTGGCTGAGGCAAACACTACTGGCATAGCCGAGCACATACGGTGGGGCCGGCGTGAGCTGCAACTGGGCAGCAAGGTCACATTGCGCGTTGTCGAGACCTCTTCTCCCACCGTTCCCATCAAGCGGTATCGCTCTGATCGCGAAGTTCAGGAGCAGCCCTTTACCGAGGAGGAGATCCGCGAGATGCGATGGAACTCCTACCTGGAACTCAAGAAGGAGTTCGAGGGTGAAGGTGCGACCTAACCTTTCGTTGCACCGGAAAACCCACAGCCGCCTTCAGCGGCTGCGGTTTTCCGGTGAACTCAAACGTTGATATGGCTTAACCCTGTCAAGAGGGCGAACGCATTTCTCCGCGGACGCGGATGGTGATGAGGTGATGAAGCGCGAAGTGCCGGAGCGGGAACGCGGCGGAGCCTGCAGTGGTGCGACGGTTGATCATGCTGATATGCGTGGATTGGCTACCGACAGTTCATGTGTTCGTCGCGGGGCTGCCTCGCTCTAGGGTCTGCGGTTGCCACGTGCGTGGTCGCCAATAACGTTGCCGAGGATTCCCCTCGTGGCCGTGGCTGCGCCGCGTTCCCGATCCGGCAATGCAATTGCAGATGATGGTGGGGCACCTCCTTTCGGCGCGGCTCGAAGCAGTCAGTGCGACAGCGTGGGCGCGACGTTGAGCGCGATGGCCCAGATGAAGCCGCACAGCTCGCGCGCGATGGCCACGACGATCTTGTTGTGAGGCACGCGGCGCGCGGCCAGACGGCGGAAGCGCGCGCACAGCCGCAATTGCGCGGCCCAAGCAATGTCGGTCACGGCCTTGGGCAATTCAGCTTGACGCCGCGCGATGACCGGGCTCACCCGCGCGCGGTAGCGGTACAGGTGCGCGATCTCCACCAGCATGCGGCGCGCCGGCGCATTGCCCGCCTTGGTGATCGCGCCCTGGCGACGATGCGTCCCGCTGGAGTGCTCGCAAGGCACGAGGCCCAGATAGGCCATCAATTGACGCGGGTTGGCGAAGCGCTGGAAGTCCTGGATCTCGGCCACCAGCGTGATGGCGGCGATGAGCTGCACGCCGCGCAGGGCCTGCAACGCGTGCACCAGCGGCGCGAGCGTCCAGCCCGGCAACGCATCGCGCAGCGCCTGCTCGTGGCGCGCGATGCGCGCGCCGGCCTCGGTGACGGCGTGAAGGTACTCCTGGAAGGCGATCTGCTGCGCCGGGTGCGGCAGCTTCACCTGGGCGAGCCAGCGCAGGTGCGCGTTGGTCCATGCGCTGCGCCCGGCGTAGGCGATGCCGTTGCGCAGCAGCAGTGCTTTCAGCCGATGGCGCGCGTTGCGCTGCTCGCGCACCGCGTCCTCGCGGGCACGCGCGAGATCGCGCACGGCCTCGTCGGCGGTGTCGGGCACGCGCACCGGCGTGAGCTCGCCCACGCGGGCCAGGCGCGCCAGCTTCTGTGCATCGCGCCGATCGGTCTTTACGCGTTCGCCTGGTGAGCGCGGGATCGACGAAGGCGCGACCACGTCGCAATGCCAGCCCAGCGCGGCGAAGTGGCGTTGCAGCACGAACCCGCATGGGCCGGCCTCGTACACGATGTGCAGGCGCTGGCCCCGGCTGACGAGCCGGCGCAAGGCCTTGCTCACCGGCTCGGTGCCGCCACCGACGGTGCCCAGGTGCTGCACCTCACGCGAACGTGGCGCTTGCGCCAGCGCGATGTCGATGCTGTCCTTGTGCACATCCAGACCGACGTAGGCAGTGCTAGATTGACTCATGGCCCGTCTCCTCGACAAACTTGCGGCCGCTGCGGCGGACCGCCTTGTGGCTCGGCACACCCTCGGTGCGCAATCCACGGTAGTCCCGGAGGCGGGCCGCCTCAAAGAATCAAGCCATCTTGTCTAGACCGCACACGCCCGCACTTCCAATGGCCGACCTGCAGTCGATCTTCTCGTCGAAGCCCAGGGCATTGCTCTTCTCTGTCTTGGCCGTAGGTGCACCTATGGGAGACATACTCTTGTGGGTCTTTGGTGGCGTTCCCCTCATCGTCGAGGCTCAAGTCGTCATCTTCATCTTTGGCTTGACCTTGGGCTACGGGTGGGGTCACCTCATGTGGTGGTTCTTCAACGGCCGCGGGTGATGAGTGCGGTCTAACCCTTCGCTGCACCTGACGTTCGCCAGCCGGCTGCGCCGTCTGGCGCCC
>DATIFD010000047.1:0-2163 GCA_035455385.1 Burkholderiaceae bacterium | reverse complement strand
CGTCGCGCCCGCGCACGGCGGCTATCGCGTGGCCACCGACCGCGGCGACTGGCACTGCCGTGCCGTGGTGCTCGCGAGTGGAGCGTTCGGCCTGCCGGTCGTGCCGCGGGTGGCCGAGGCCATCCCCGCAGGCGTGCAGCAAGTGACTGCGCAGGCCTATCGCCACCCGGGCCGGCTCGGCGAAGGCGGCGTGCTCGTGGTCGGCGCGTCGGCCACCGGCGTGCAGCTCGCGCACGAGATCCACCACAGCGGGCGCCCGGTGACGCTGGCGGTCGGCGGGCACGTGCGCCTGCCGCGCACCTACCGCGGGCGCGACGTGCAATGGTGGATGCTGGCCAGCGGCGTGCTCGATCAGCGCATCGACGAGGTGGACGACGCGGCGCGCGCACGCCGCGTGCCGTCGCCGCAGCTGGTCGGCACGCGCGAGCGCGCGACGCTGGACCTGAACGCGCTGCGTCGAGACGGCGTCTCGGTGGTCGGCCGCCTGATGGGCGTGCGCGACGGCAAGGCCCAGTTCTCGGGCTCGCTGCGCAACGTCTGTGCGCTGGCCGATCTGAAGATGAACCGCCTGCTGGATCGCTTCGACGACTGGGCGCGCTGCCACGGCATCGACGTCGAACCGCCACCGGAACGCCCGGCGCCCACCGAGGTCGATGCACCGCCGACGCTCGGCATGGAGCTGGGGCGCGACATCCGCACCGTCGTCTGGGCCACCGGCTTCCGGCCCGATCACTCGTGGCTCGACCTGCCGCAGGCCTTCGACCGCCGCGGCGGCCTGCTGCACGATCGCGGGGTGGTGGCGCCGGGCCTGGTCGTGCTCGGCCTGCCGTTCCTGCGGCGGCGCAAGTCCAGCTTCATCCACGGCGCGGAGGACGACGTGCGCGAGTTGCTCGCGCATCTGGCCGAACACCTCGACCGCACGGCGCGCCGCGGGGTCGGTGTGTCGGTTGCCGCGGCATGAGCGGCGCGCCGCGGCGGCCCGTTGCCGCTACGGCCGCGCGAAATCGGGGATGCAGAAGCGCCTGCGATACGCACCGGGCGCGAGCCCGGTGGTGCGCTTGAAGAGGCGGCGGAAGAACGCGGCGTCTTCGTAGCCCACGCGCCAGCCGATCTCGTCGACCGAGGCGTCGGTGCGCTCCAGGCGACGCTTGGCGTCCTCGATGCGCAGGCGCTGCACGTAGGCGATCGGCGCCAGCCCGGTGGCCGCGGTGAAGCGCCGCTTGAAAGTGCGCTCGGCGAGGCGGGAGCGCCGAATCATCTGCTCCACCGGATTGGCCACCGAGAAATGCGTGGACAGCCAGCGCTGCGCGCTCTCGATCTCGGCATCGCCGTGGTCGCGCTTGCCTTCGAACGTGATGTACGGCGCCAGGCCGTCGTGATGCCACTGCAGCGCGTAGGCGCGGGCGATGTCCTGGGCGTCGGTGGCGCCGGCGAAGCGCGCGATCAGGTACAGCACCATGTCGTGCCAGGTCGCCGAGGCGCCAGAACTCACCAGGTCCTCGCGCTGGCCGGAGACCACCAGCACGCGCTCGGGGTGAATCGGAACCTGCGGAAAGGCGTCGTTGAAGAGCCGCGCGTAGTTGTAGTGCACGGTGGCCGCCTTGCCGTCGAACAGGCCCGTTTCGGCCAGCAGGAAGATGCCCGAGCAGGCCGAGCACAGCACGGCGCCGCGCGAGTGCATCTGCCGCAGCCACTCGGCCAGGCGCGGGTAGCGGCCCTTCTGCCAGCGCTGCCCGAGCAACAGCAGCGACGGCACGATCACGATGTCGCAGGCGTCGATCGCGTCGATCGGGCGCTGCACCTGGATCGGCACGCCGCTGGCCAACGGCAGTGCGCCTGCCGCCTCGCCGACGATCTCCACGCTGAAGGGCGCCCGCGTGGGCCCGGCCGGCCCCATCAGCGGCCGCGCGTTCAGCACGTCGTAGATGCCCGCGAGCGTGGAGAGCATCGCGTCGGGCAGCGCCACCAGCGCGACGCGGGGAGCGGCCTTGCCGGCGGTCGCGGCGGTACGGTCCTTGGGCATGGTGCGTTTGTACACGCTGGCACGAACGAACCGTTTGTGGGCACGTTCGCCACTCCCGTGGCGGGGCTCGGGCCGCGACGATGCGGCACCGAAGTCAAACCGCCGCATGCGGCAGAAAGGACCCCAAGGTGGACGCCTCC
>DATIFD010000046.1:0-5512 GCA_035455385.1 Burkholderiaceae bacterium | reverse complement strand
AGCGAGTCGGGGTAGTACAGCTTGAGCGACCTTCCATCCGGCATCTTCGCGCCGTCGGTCCTGTGCACGCCGCGCGCCAGGTACTCCAGGTTGACCTGGTGCACGATGCCGAAGCCCGGCGGCACGACGCCGAAGGTGTCGAATGCACCCATGCCCCACTTCATGAACTCGTAGCGCTCGCGGTTGCGCTGGAACTCGAGCTTCATGTTGAGGTCGAGCGCGTCCTTGCTGCCGTAGTGGTCGATCATCACCGAGTGGTCGACCACCAGGTCCACCGGCACCAACGGCTCGATGGTCTTCGGGTTCTTGCCCATCTCGGCGGCCACGTTGCGCATCGCCGCCAGGTCGGCCAGCAGCGGCACGCCGGTGAAGTCCTGCAGCACGACGCGCGCGACGACGAACGGGATCTCGTCGACCCGCTCGGCGTTGGGGCGCCAGTTGGCGAGCTGCCTCACGTGCTCTTCGGTCACCTTCTGGCCGTCGCAGTTGCGCAGCACCGACTCGAGCACGATGCGCAGCGACACCGGCAGGCGGTTGACGTTGGGAAACTGCTTGGCCAGCTCGGGCAACGAGCACAGGCGGCCCTGGGCGCCGGGACCGATGCGAAAGCTTTTCCGGGTGGCTGCGAACGGGGTGGTCATGGGTGGGAGGCTCCTGCCTGTGGGCGTGTTTTGCGCCGATTCTGTCAGGGTTCGACCGCCGATGGCCGATGCGAGAAGCGGCGGACACAGCGGCGGTCTGAGCGGGGTCAAGCCGACGCCGCGGATCCGGGTCTGCCGGGCCGCTGGCGTAGCCCCCTTGAGGGGGTGAGCCTCACGAGGAACAGTCCGGGGGAGACTGTTCCTCGCGGCGAGCGCAGCTAGGCCGCTTCGGGGGTGGGCTTGGGCAGGTAGCGCACCGCCAGCACCCCCTGGATGCGCGCGATGTCGGCCAGCACCGGCTCGCTCACCGGGCTGTCGACGTCGACCAGCGTGTAGGCCATCTCGCCGCGCGACTTGTTGACCATGTTGTGGATGTTCAAGCCGGCGCGCGCCATCGCGGTGGAGATCTGACCCAGCATGTTGGGCACGTTGGCGTTGGCGATCGCCACCCGGTAGGCCGACTCGCGGGCCATCGAGACGCTGGGAAAGTTGACCGCGTTGACCACGTTGCCGTGCTCGAGGTACTCGCGCAGCTGGTCGACCGCCATCACGGCGCAGTTTTCCTCTGCCTCGCGCGTGCTGGCACCCAGATGGGGCAGCGCGACGACGCCGGCGTGGCGCAGCAGCACTGCGCTGGGGAAGTCGGTCACGTAGGCGGCCAGCTGCTTGCCATCGAGCGCGTCGCGGACGGCCGCCTCGCCGACCACGCCGTCGCGAGAGAAGTTGAGCAGCACCGCGTCGCGGCGCATGAGGCCGATGTTCGACGCGCTCACCAGGTCGCGCGTGGCAGCCACCAGCGGCACGTGCAGCGTCACGAAGTGCGACGCCTTCAGCACCTCGTTGACGCTGCCGGCGCGCTTGACCTGCGATGGCAGGCTCCAGGCGGCGTCGACCGTGATCTCGGGGTCGAACCCGAGCACGTGCATGCCGAGCTTGACGCCGGCGTCGGCCACCAGGCAGCCGATCTTGCCCAGGCCGATCACGCCCAGCGTGCGCCCGGCCAGCTCGATGCCGGCAAAGGCCTTCTTGCCGTCCTCGACCTTCGCGTCGAGGTCGGCCGCCTGGGCGTCGAGCGCGTCGACGAACCGCAGCGCCGGCGCCACATGGCGCGCCGCCATCAGCATGCCGGCCAGCACCAACTCCTTCACCGCATTGGCGTTGGCCCCCGGCGCGTTGAACACCGGCACGCCGCGCGCACTCATGGCGTCCACCGGGATGTTGTTGGTGCCGGCGCCGGCGCGCGCGATGGCGCGCACGCTGGGCGCGATCATCGCCTTGTGCAGATCGGCCGAGCGCAGCAGGATCGCCACCGGATCGACGACGTCCTTGCCCACCTTGTAGCGCTCGGCGGGAAGCCGCTGCAGTCCGTGCGGCGAGATCTGGTTGAGGACGAGGATCGATTGCATGGCGACTGGTTCTCTTCTGCTCAGCGGCTCAGCGGCTCAGCGCGTGCGTCGACCGCGCGACGGGCCGGCGGCGGAGCCCGCGTTCTCCGGCCCACGCTCGCGGGCGGCCACCGAGCGCCACCACGAGCACCGCATCAACCCGGCCCGTGCCACGCCGTCATCGGGGCGACCGCGAATGGGGCCTGCGCCCGCAGGCTCCACCACCGACCCGCGACCCACCGCGGCGGGCCGACGGTATGCCACCAGTGGTGCTTGGGCGGGTGGTCTGGGTGTGCGGGCGCAGGCCCCATTCGCGGTGTCCTGGCTCGTTGCCAGCCAGGCCCGTGTTGACGAGGTCGGATCGCGCACGAGCCGGTGGTGGCCCGCGAGCGTGGGCCGGAGAACGCATGCCCAGGCCACCCGCCCCGCCAATGCCTCGGCATGCGGAGGACGCAAACAAACAACGGCCGAGACCTCAGCCATGCTGGGCTTCGAATTCCTTCATGTACACGACGAGCGCCCGCACGCCTTCGATCGGCATCGCGTTGTAGATCGACGCGCGCATGCCGCCGACCGAGCGGTGGCCCTTCAGCTGCACCATGCCGCGCGCCTGCGCACCCTTCAGGAAGGCTTCGTCGAGCTTTTCGTCGGGCAGGCGGAACGGCACGTTCATCAGCGAACGGTCCTCCCTGGCCACGGGGCACTTGTAGAAGCCGGTGCTGTCGAGGTAGTCGTACAGCACCGCGGCCTTCTTCTTGTTGTGCGCCTCCATCGCCGGCAGGCCGCCTTGGGCCTCGATCCACTTCAACACCAGGCCGGCGATGTAGATCGCGTAGGTCGGCGGCGTGTTGTACATCGAGTCATTGTCGGCGACCATCTTGTAGTCGAACGCCGACGGGCAGTGTGGCGATGCCTGGCCGATCAGGTCGTCGCGGACGATCACGATCGTCACGCCCGAGGGGCCGACGTTCTTCTGCGCACCGCCGTAGATCAGGCCGAACTTCGACACGTCGACCGGACGCGACAGGATGTCGCTGCTCATGTCGGCCACCAGCGGGACGCCGCCCACGTCGGGGGTCCAGTGGTACTGCACGCCGCCGATCGTCTCGTTGGAGCAGATGTGCACGTAGGCGGCGTCGGGGTCGAGCTTCCAGCCCGCGCGCGGCGGGATGCGGGTGTAGCCGCTGTCCTTGCCCGACGCCGCGACGTTGACGCTGCAGTACTTCTGCGCTTCCTTGATCGACTTCTTCGACCACTCGCCGGTGTCGACGTAGTCGGCCTTGGTTTTGCCGCGCAGCAGGTTCAGCGGCACGATCGCGTTCTCGCCGATCGCGCCGCCCTGCATGAACAGCACCTTGTAGTTGGCCGGCACCGCGAGCAGCTTGCGCAGCAGGTTCTCGGCCTCGGCGTGGATCGAGATGAACTCCTTGCCGCGGTGGCTCATCTCCATCACCGACATGCCCGAGCCGTGCCAGTCGAGCATCTCCTCGGCGGCCTGGCGCAGCACCGCTTCAGGGAGGGCCGCCGGCCCGGCGCTGAAATTGAACACCCGCGTCATCGTCCGTCCCGTTCCGGCGGCCGCGTCAACCGGCCGCACAACCAAAGGGAGCAAGAATACCCAACCTTTCCGGCGAGGATCGAAGCCCGATGTTTCAGCTGCCACCGCGTGCCGAGTATTTCAGCGCCGACCACGAGGCGTTCCGCGCCGGCGTGCGTCGCTTCGTCGAGGCCGAGATCGCCCCGCACGCCCACGCCTGGGACGAGGCCGGCACCTTCCCGCGCGAGCTGTACCGCAAGGCCGCCGCGGTCGGCATCACCGGCATCGGCTATCCCGAGGCGCTCGGCGGCACACCGGCCGACCTGTTCTTCGGCATCGCGGCGGCCGAGGAGATCGCGCGCGCCGGCTGCGGCGGCGTGCAGGCGAGCCTCGGCTCGCACGGCATCGCGCTGCCGCCGATCGTCGCGCACGGCAGCGACGCGTTGAAGCAGCGGGTGGTGCCGCCGGTGCTCGCCGGCGAGAAGATCGCGGCGTTGTGCATCACCGAGCCCGGTGGCGGCTCCGACGTGGCGGCGCTGAAGACCACCGCGGTGCGCGACGGCGACCACTACGTCGTCTCGGGCGAGAAGACCTTCATCACCTCGGGCATGCGCGCCGACTTCCTCACCGTGGCCGTGCGCACCGACCCGGCCAACAAGGGACCGGGCGGCGTCTCGCTGCTGGTGGTCGACGGCGACACGCCGGGCCTCGCGCGCAGCGAGCTGAAGAAGATGGGCTGGTGGTGCAGCGACACCGCGCACCTGACGTTCGACCGCTGCCGCGTGCCGGTGGCCAACCGGGTCGGCGCCGAAGGCGAAGGCTTCAAGGCCATCATGCACAACTTCAACAGCGAGCGGCTGATGATGGCGGCGATGGCCTGCAGCTACGCGCAGGCCTGCACCGAAGAGGCGCTGGCCTGGGCGCGCGAGCGCAAGACCTTCGGCGCGGCGCTGGCCGAACGCCAGGTGATCCGCCACAAGCTGGTCGACATGGTCGCGCGCATCGAGGCGGCGCGCGCGGTGGTGTACGACCTCGCGCATCGCGAGCAGCATGGCCTCGGCGCGCGAGCCGACCTGGTGGCGCGCACCTGCATGGCCAAGGTGCTGGCGACTCGGGCGTTGCAGTTCTGCGCCGACCAGGCGGTGCAGATCCTGGGCGGCATGGGCTTCATGCGCGGCACCAAAAGCGAGCGGCTGTACCGCGAGGTCAAGGTGATGATGATCGGCGGTGGCTCCGAGGAGATCATGAAGGACCTCGCGGCGCGCCAGCTCGGCGTGTAGCCCCGAGATCCCGCGTCCGGCGCTCAGGCGTGCACCGACGCGCGCCGCAGGTCGAGTCGACCGGTCGCCGCATTGGCCGGTGATCCAGCGGCCGTCGTCGCCCGTAAGAGCACCTCGAATCGATTCGGTCCTCATGCGCCGGCGGCCGCCGGAGGCGTGACCTCACCCACACCGTCCGCGGTACTTGCCGCGGCATCTGCCACCTCTTGGGAGACTTCGATGACGAGATGGATCCACTGGCTCGCGGCAATGTGCGCCGCCACGCTCCTGGCCGCGTGCGGCGGCGGAGACGATTCGACGGCGCCTCCTCCTGCGCCGACGCCTGGAACGCTGGCGCAGGAGGCGACGTCGCGCGGCTTCTCTGCGCTGGTGGCGGCGGCCGACAAGGCCGGTCTGGTCGGTGCGCTGTCGAGTTCGTCGTCGAACCTGACCGTGTTCGCGCCCACCGACGCGGCGTTCACGACGCTGGCGACCCGCCTGGGCTTCGCCAGCGCGACCGCGATGGTCAACGCGCTGGATGGGCCGACGCTGGCGAAGGTTCTCCAGTACCACGTGTTGCCGACGAAGAAGGTGGCCGCCGACCTGGTTGCGGGCGGCGCCACGCAGGCGACGCTGTATGACTACAACGGCTCCGCGGCGACGCTGGCCATCTCCACGACAGGCGGCGTG
>DATIFD010000045.1:0-6889 GCA_035455385.1 Burkholderiaceae bacterium | reverse complement strand
GTGGGCGCTCGGCGTCGCCGTGCTGCAGCAGCGCGAGGCTGCCGTCGAAGGTGCGGATCTGCGCTTGCAGCGCCGCGGCATCGCCGCGCTCGGCGAGCCATGCCATGCGATACACCTGCATGCGCATGCGCCCCGCCTCGTTGACCGCAGCCGCTCCGCCGTCGAGCTGCCACGACACCCACAGCGTCAGCGCGGTGATCAACAGGCCGAGCAACAGGAACGGCAGGCCCACGAGGGACAGCTTGCTGCCCAGCGACCAGCGTGACTGTTCCCCGATCATGTAGTCACTCTAGGATGCGCGGCGGTCATCATGTTGACAGGCATCAAGCCGCCTTGGTCGGCGGCAACGGCAAAGGACCGACGATGTCGGCGATGACGCCCGAGAGCAGGCGGTGCCCCCGCTACCCAATGATCACCGAACGACGCGCGATCGGGATCGGCGTGCTGGCCGCCACTGTGGCCACGGCGATCGCGAACCCGGCCCGCGCGGCCGGTGACGATGCCGCGCCGGCGTCTCCGCGCGGCCTGGTCGAGCTCAAGCGCCAGGCCACCGCCCGCGGGACGCCCGAGGAAACGACCAAGACCAACCTGAAGTTCGACTTCTTCCCGCGCGAAGGGGTGGTGTCGCTGTGGCGGCTGGAGTTGCCGTTCCCCGACGACAAGACCACCTTCGCAGGCAGCCCGTTCGACCCGGACTTCGGCGACGCCAAGGTGCGCGTGGGTTTTCGCGCGCTCGACATCGCGGGCCGGCCGGTGACGTCGTTCGTCGAGATGACGTTTCCGACCGCCGACCCCGAATGGCAGGGCACCGGCAAGTACCAGATCTCGGGCGGTCTCAAGACGGCATACGCGCTGTCGCGCGGGCCGCAGTGGCTCGGATCGCCGGCGCAAACCTTCTCGGTGCAGATCCAGCAGGTGGTGTCGTTCGCGGGAGATCCGGCGCGCAACGACATCAACCAGACCAAGTTCGAGATCGAGTGGCGCGACACGTGGGGCCCGGGCCACTACGCCAAGGCCACCGCCAAGCCGGTGATCGACTGGGTCGGCGACGGACGCACTGGTGCCACCCTCGATCTCGAGGGCGGCTGGTGGATCGATCCTCGGTGGACGTTGGCTGCGCTGGTCGGTGGCCGTCTGTGGGGAGAGGGTGTCCCGAGCACCTACGAGGGACGCGTGGAGCTGAAGCTGGTCCACCGCTACTGAAGCGTGTGCGCGAGACGCCGGCGCCCGCATCATCGCGAGTCGACCCGGCCGTATTGATCTGGCGCAAGCGGGCGGGGTTGCCGCTCCGACATCATCGCATCGGCCCCCTCAGCCTGTGGCCCTGCGCGCGCCGACTTGCTCGAGTCCGCTAGCATCCGGGGCCGGTTCCGATGCCAGGGGGTGTATGTGTTTACGGTGAACATCGACCGATCGAAGGCGCAGGCCCGCCGCGGCTCGCGCGTGGGTGTGCCGGTGCTGGCCGTGCTGGCGTTGCTGCCTTCGCTGGCGCACGCGTCGTTCCTGTCGGGCGAGGCGTTGGACACCGCGGCCGACTACATCGCCTGGGCCGCGCTGGTGATCGTGCCGGTGGTGGGCATCGTCGGGTTCTGGCTGGTGCACATCCTGCCGGAGAAGATCGCCGAGAAGAAGCGGCACCCGCAGGCCAAAGCGATCCAGGTGCTGTGCCTGCTGTCGCTCGTATTCGGCGGCATGCTGTGGCCGATCGCGTGGCTGTGGGCGTACACGAAGCCGGTGCTGCACAAGATGGCCTACGGCACCGACGTCGGCGAGCATGAGCCACCGGCCGGGGCCGGTGAAGAGCCCGACGGCACGCTGCCGGTGCTGACCAGCGAGGCCGAGGTGCCCGTGCGCGCTGCCGCCAAGCAGGGAGGTTGACACATGGAAGTCATCCTGCTGCTGATCTACTCGTTCTTTGTCTGGCTGATCTTCATCAAGTTCAAGTGGCTGCCTTGGAACATCACCAGCCAGGTCATCGTCGTCACGATCCCGATCATCGGGCTGACGATCCTCATCCTTACGCTGAACATCGGCGCGCCGTCGTCGGCCGACGTGCGGGTCATCAACTACTCGGTGCAGATCGTGCCGCGCGTCACCGGCCGGGTGATCGAGGTGCCGGTGGAGCCCAACCGACCGGTCAAGAAGGGCGACGTGCTGTTCAAGATCGACCCCGTGCCGTTCCAGCTCAAGGTCAACGCGGCGCGCGCCAACGTCGAGCAGCTGCGGGCCAAGCTGATCGGCTCGAAGACGAACCAGCGCACCTACGAGGAGCAGCTGAAGGAGATCACCAGCAAGAAGGCGATTGCGTCGGCCAAGCTCGAGCTGGCTCGGCTGCGCGTCAAGCAGTACGGCGAGCTGGCGACTTCGGGTGCCGGCCCCCGCTTCGACCTCGAGCAGGCGCAGTCCGAGGTCGCGCAACTGACCGATGACCTGGCCTCGCTGACCGCCAGCGAGTCGCAGGCGCGGCTGAAGACGCAGTCGCGCACCAAGGATGGCGACCAGGACGAGGTGGCGCGCACCAAGGCCGAGATCGCGAACGCCGATGCGCAGCTGGCCGATGCGCAGTGGGAGCTCGATCAGACCACGGTGTACGCGCCGGCCGACGGCACCATCGTCAACCTGCAGCTGCGCCCCGGTCAGGTGGCCGCCGCGCTGCCGATGCTGCCGGTGATGACCTTCATCGAGAACGAACAATGGGTGATCGCGACCTTCGCGCAGAACGAAGTGCGCGAGGTGCAGCCCGGCCAAGAGGCCGAGATCGCGATGAAGATGTACCCGGGGCGCATCATCAAGTGCAAGGTCGACTCGGTGGTGTGGGCCACCGCAGGCGGCCAGGTGCCGGTGGGCGGCAACCTGCCCAACCTCGGGCCGCTGCCGCCGGGCCAGTTGGTGGTGCGGCTGTTCCCCGACGACAAGAGCATCTTCCTCGCTGCCGGCGCGCGCGGTAACGGCGCGATCTACACCGACTACGCCGAGATGATTCACATCCTGCGCAAGGTGTTCCTGCGCGTGTCGGCCAAGCTCGACTGGCTGATCCTCAAGTTGCACTAGATGCGCACCGCACCCCGTCGATCGCCACGGCCGGCGGCGGCCGCCAGCGTGGTGGCATTGCTGGCCGCCGGCTGCGCGCTGCAGCCGGCGCCCAAGCCCGAAGACACGCGCTCGCAGGCGATGGGCAGCACCGACGTCACGACACCGTGGCGCGCCGCCGAGCCGGTGCCCGGCACCGTGCAAGACAACTGGCTCGCCACCTTCGGCGACACGCAACTCGACGCGCTGGTCGCCGAAGCGGTGCAGCGCAACCCCGACCTGCGCGTCGCCGCCACCAAGGTCGAGCAGGCGACCGAGCAGCTGCGCATCGCCGAGGCGGCGCGCAGGCCGCAGGTGAGCATCGTCGGCACCGGCGGCATCAAGCTCTCCGACATGAGCTCCGCGCTCACCGGCGTCATCGGCCTGGTGTCGTGGGAGTTGGACTTGTGGGGCCAGCTGCGCTACCAGCGCGAGGCCGCGGCGGCCAGCCTCACCGCGGTGCAGGCCGACATCGAGTTCGCGCGCCAGTCGATCGCCGCCACCACCGCGAAGGCGTGGTTCATCGCTGCGCAGACGCTGGGCGAGCAGCAGCTGGCCGACGAGATGGTCAAGTCATCCGACCATCTGGTGCGGCTGGCCGGTGACCGCTACCGCATCGGCGCCGGCAGCGATCAGGACGTGGCGCTCGCTGCGGCCAACCTCGGTGCCGCCCGCGACTCGCTCGTGCAGGCGCGCTATGCGCACCAGGCCGCGGTGCGCGCGCTCGAGCTGCTGTTGGGCCGCTATCCGGCAACCGAATTGCGAGCCAGGCCCGATCTGCCGCCGCTGCCCGGCCCGGTGCCCGCGGGCCTGCCGTTGCAGATGCTGGAGCGCCGGCCCGACCTGGTCGCCGCCGAGCGCCGCGTGGCCGTCGCGTTCAACCGCGTCGGCCAGGCCAAGGCCGCCGAGCTGCCGGCGATCAGGCTGACAGGCAACGTCGGCTACATCGACAGCGACATCCTGCAGTTGAAGCAGGACTACAACAATCCTTCGGCCGGCCTCGGTGCGAAGCTGGTGGCACCGATCTACACCGGCGGCGGGCTGCAGGCGCAGGTCGAGTTGTTCAACGCGCAACAGCGCGAAGCGGTCGCGCAGTACGCGCGGCTGGCGCTGCGCGCGATCGGCGACGTCGAGGAGTCGCTGGCCATGGCCCGCACGCTGTCCGAGCGCGAGGAGCTGCTCAAGGCGATCAACGCCGACCAGCAGCGTGCGTTCGACCTCGCGCAGACGGCGTACCGCGTCGGCAAGCAGGATCTGCGCAGCGTCGAGCAGCAGCAGCTCGCGCTGTACGCCACGCGGGTCAACCTGCTGCGCGTGCGCGGCGAGCAGCTCAATCAACGGGTCGCGCTGCACCTCGCGCTCGGCGGCAGCTTCGGCGATCGCATGGTGCTGTCCGAGGCCAAGCCGTAGCGCGCGGGCGACGCGGCGCTGTCTTGCACCGGCGCTGCGGACGATCGCGGCAACACCCATACACTGCGCGCCGATGCGAACCCTGATGCGCTGGTTGTACTGCGCCGTGCTGATGGCGCTCGCCGGCTGCGCCAGCCTGCCGCCCGTTGTCGAGCGACAGCCCAGCCGGGCGATCACCGACACCGCCGACACGCGGCTGGCGCGTTCGCTGGCCGCCAGCGTCGCCGCGCACTCGGGCAAGACCGGCGTCCATCCGCTGGCCAGCGGCCGCGAGGCGTTTGCCGCCCGCGTGGCGATGACGCTGGCGGCCGAACGCGGCATCGACGTTCAGTACTACATCTGGCACGACGACATCACCGGCACGATGCTGACGCGCGCGCTGCTTGCCGCGGCCGACCGCAACGTTCGCGTGCGCGTGCTGCTCGATGACAACAATACGAAGGGCCTGGACGACACGCTGGCGATGCTCGACGCGCATCGCAACGTCGAGGTCAGGCTGTTCAATCCGTTCGCCAACCGGTCGAATCGGCTTGCCGACTACGCCACCGACTTCTCGCGCCTGAACCGGCGCATGCACAACAAGTCGTTCACCGTCGACGGCCAGGTCACGATCGTCGGTGGCCGCAACATCGGCGACGAGTACTTCGGCGCCTCCGAGGAAATGGAGTTTGCCGACCTCGACGTGATCGCCGTCGGCAAGGTGGTGCAGGAGGTGTCGTCGCAGTTCGACGCGTACTGGAACAGTGCGTCGGCGTATCCGGCCCGCAGTATCACCGGCCCCACGAGCGCGGAGGCCGAATCGCGCGTCCAGGCTCATTGGGCCCAGCTCAGCGGCGAACCTCGCGCCGCCCGCTACGTGGACGCCTTGCGCGACACGCCCCTGGTGCGTGAGCTGCTGGCCAACCGCCTGCCGCTGGAGTGGGTGACCGCCCGGTTGGTCTTCGACGATCCGGCGAAGGTGCTCCATCCGCCCGAGCAGAGCGAGACCCACATGCTGCCGCGGCTGCAGGCGGCGCTCGGTGTGCCCAGGACCGAACTCGACCTGGTGTCACCCTATTTCGTTCCCGGCGACGACGGCACGCAGGCGCTGCGGGCGCTGGCCGACCGCGGCGTGCAGGTGCGCGTGCTGACCAATTCGTTGTCGGCCACCGACGTCGGCCCGGTGTACGCCGGCTACTCGAAGTATCGCGAGCCGCTGCTGCATGGCGGCAACCTGCGGCTGTTCGAGCTCAAGCGCACGGCTCCGGAAGAAAGCGAGACGGCCGACAAGCAGCGCCGCGGCATCGGCAGCAGCTCCGACGCCGGACTGCACGCCAAGACCTTCGCCGTCGACCGCCAGCGCATCTTCGTGGGTTCGTTCAACCTCGATCCCCGTTCGGCGCGCCTCAACACCGAGATGGGGGTCGTGCTCGACAGCGCCGCACTGGCGTCGCGGCTGGCCGCGCTGTTCGATCGCGAAATCCCGCAGACGCAGTACGAAGTGCGGCTCGCGGCCGACGGCTCCGGTGTCGAGTGGGCCGAGCATACGCCAGGCGGCGAGCTCGTCCACCGTTCGTCGCCGGAGACCGGCGTGCTGCGCAGAGCTTGGATCGGCCTGCTGTCGGTGCTGCCCATCGAGTGGCTGCTGTGACGGGCAAGGAAGGCGAGCGCCTGGTGGGCCGTCTTGCGTAAGCGTCAGGCCCGAATGGGCTTCGCGTTGTGCCTCCTCGTTGCTCTTGTTCCCGTGTCCAGCGGGGCTGAAGGCGCGGACTTGCACACGCTGGAGGCCACGTACAACTTCTAGTCGAATGCGTCGTCGCGTTGCATGCATGGGCCGTTGCCGCCGCCGTGCGCGGCACGCGATGGCGCGAAGGGCCTGGAATTAGGACTGCGCGTCTATTGGGCCCGGTTTGGTTTTCGCTCCCTAGGCCGCACGGGGAGGATCTGCACATTCCAACCACGAACGGACACTTCGCATGACCACCGCCAACAACTTGAATGCCATTGCCATCGACGTCGTCGGCCACTACCGCCGGGCCGCGAAGAACGTCGTGGCGACCTACCGCGCCGGCACCGCACGCGCCGTCAAAGCCCTCAGCACGGGCTACGAGCAGCTGGTCGAGAAGCAACCGCTGCCCTGGATCGGCAGCGAGACCAAGGCCGCCCTGGTCAACACGCAGCAGCGTGTGGCAAGACTGGTGGTCGACTCGGTGGCGCGCATCGCCGAGGGTGCGAACGGCGCCGTCGAGAGCGTGTCGGGCCGCACCGTGCAGGGCATCGAGGCGTTCGGCCAGCGCACCGCGTGGGCGCAGCGCATGATGGTGGTCGATGCGATCCGCAAGGTCAACCTGCCGGTGGCCAGGTTGTCGCTGCGCATCGCCGGCCGTGTCGAGGATGCGTCGCGCCGCCTGTCGCAGCGCGTGACCGGGCC
>DATIFD010000044.1:0-5017 GCA_035455385.1 Burkholderiaceae bacterium | reverse complement strand
TGCGCGGCTGCGCCGCCTGCCCCGGCGCCAGCGCCTCGAACAGCGGCGCCAGTCGCTGCACCGCCGCGGCGGCCCCGCCGATCATCAGGCAGTAGCCGCGCTCGAGGCCCCACACGCCTCCGCTGGTGCCGATGTCGAGGTATTCGACGCCGCGTGTGGCCAGCTCGCGCGCGCGGCGCACGTCGTCGTGGTGGTGGCCGTTGCCGCCGTCGATCACCGCGTCGCCGGCCGACAGGCGCTGCGCCAGCTCGACGATCGTCGTCTCGGTGTCCGCGCCGTGCGGCAACATCACCCACACCGCGCGCGGCGCGCTCAGCTGCGAGACCAGATCGTCCAGCGAGCGCGCCGGCCGGGCCCCCTCGCGCGCCAGCGCATCGACCGCTGCGGTATCGCGATCGAACACCACGCACTCGTGCTGGCGGCGCATCAGCCGCCGCACCAGGTTCGCCCCCATCCGGCCCAACCCCACCATCGCCAGTTGCATCGTCGAGCCTCCTCGTTATGGCCGTGCCGCGGCGCGACAGCCTAGCGCAATGCACAAAGGGTCTGCCGAGGCCGTTCGCCGCGCCGCAGTCCGGGCCGGCGCGCTAAGCTTCCGGCATGAGGACGAAGGCGACGCGCCGCATTGCCGGTGCCGTGACGGCGCTGCTGCTGTGGTGGGCTGCCCCGGGTTGGGGCGACACCGGCAATGTCTCGCCCACCGGCTTCATCAGCATCTTTCGCGACGAGGTGAAAGCCTCGCCTGACGTGCTGTGGCGGGCGATCGTGCAGCTGCCGCGCTGGTGGAGCAGCGAACACACGTATTCGGGGCGGGCGTCGAACCTGGCGCTCGACCCGCAGGCCGGCGGCTGCTGGTGCGAGCGCTGGGGCGACCAGCAGTCGGTGGAGCACGGCCGCGTGCTGCACGCGCTGCCCGGCCGATCGCTGCGCATCGCTGGCAACCTCGGCCCGCTGCAGGAGCTGCCGACCACGGGCGTGCTCACCTTCACCATCGCGATGCAGGAGACACGGACCATCCTGCGCATGACCTACCGCGTCGCGGGCCCGCCCGACATCGGGCTCGAAAAGCTCGCGCCGGTGGTCGACCAGGTGCTCGGCGTGCAGTTCAGGCGGCTGAAGTCGTTGGCCGAGACCGGCAGCGCCGAGTAAGTGTCGACGCCGCCGTGACGGACTGCCGCGGGCGCGGCGCCCGTGACGGAGGCGGGCCGACACAATGCATCGCACGATGAACTCGCTCACGTCGATCGCGCTGTCGGGCCTGCAGGGCGCGCAGTTGCGCGTGGCCAGCGCCGGCCACAACGTCGCCAACGCGATGACGCCGGACTTCCGCCGTCAGCTGCTGAACCAGCAGGCGGCCGAAGGCGGTGGTGTCGCGTCGACGATCGGGCGCGCACCCACGGCCGGCGACGCGCTGGCCGAGGACCTGGTCGAGCTCAAGCTCGGCGAACACCTGTGTAAGGCCAACCTGCAGGTGCTGCGCGCGCACGACCGCATGCTCGGCTCGCTGCTCGACGAGACGGCCTGAACCGCCGGGGTCTGCAGCGACGCGAGCGGCTCAGTCGAGCAGCGACTGCGCCGCCACCGACACCGGCTGACCAACCTGCACCCCGAGGCCTCGCGCGGCCAGGTTGGCGTGCGAGATCACGCCGTTCTCCCAAGCATCGAGCGCATCGCCGATGCGCGCGCTCGAGTGCGCCACGCCCGCCGCGGGCACGCCGCGCGCCTGCAGCAACGCCAGCGCGGCGATGCCGGCGCTGTCCTTGCCGACCCCGGCATCGTTGAAGAACACCAGGCGCAGCGGCAGCGCGAGCGCGAACTCCGCCGAGCTGGTGCCGCCGTGCGAGCCCGACACGACCACCGCGCCCGCGTCGCCGGCGTCGAGCTGTGTGATCGAGTCCACCACGATGACGCGGCCGTGCGGTCCGCGTGCGACCTCGCCCTTGCGCATCGCGTAATTGTCGCGTGTCGTCTGCCGCGGGCGCGGCTGCCGTTCCTGCCACTGCGCCGACGACGCCGCGCACCGACACGCCGCAGGCCGCGGCTCACAGCGACTTCAGGTACTCGGTGAGGTCGCTCATCTGCTGCGCGGTCAGCCCCAGTGATCGCCTGGTGTTGTAGACGCGGACCACGTCGGCCAACGTGGCGGCCGAGCCGTCGTGGAAGTACGGCGGGTGCTGCCACACGCCTCTCAGCGGCGACGTGCGGTACTGCTTGGTCGCCGAGCGTGCGGCGTAGCTGGGTGACTCGGGCTCGGCCATCGAATCGCTCGGCGGATGCAGCCGCGCGTTGGCATCGGTGTAGAGCGCTCCGCTGTGGCAGGTCGCGCACTGGCCGACGCCGTCGAACACCGCCTTGCCGCGCGCTGCGGCCGCCGTGTCGAAGCTTCCGGCGGGCGGCATCGGCGCCGGCAGCGACAGCTGATAGGCCTGCAGGGCGGGCAGCTTGTCGCTCACCAGGTCCTGCGTGCCGTTGGCGATGTGCAGGTTCAGCCGCGGCTCGTCCATCGTGCCCTGGCCGCCCATCTGCGTCACCGCGACGTAGCGGTTCCAGTACGCGATCTGATCGCCGTCGCCGGTGACGGTGACGCGGTGGATGCCGTCGAGCCCGTAGGCCGGCGGAATCACCGACGCCTTGCTCAGGCCGTCGATGTTGAAGCGCGGATCGTATTTGCCCGCGCCCCACGACGAATACGTTGCCTTGGCGGCCGCGTCGAGCGCAGGCGACAGCGCGATGATCGCGCCGGGGTTCAGCGTGCGGTTGGGCCAGCCGTCGAGCCGTCTGCCGATGCCCGGCGCGAACGAGTCGTCGACCGTCGAGTGGCACAGCGCGCAGGTGATGCCCACACGGGTCAGCGTGTCCTGGCCGTTGACCGTCTCCACCGTGCCCCTGACGCCGACCACGGCGTTCAGCTTCAGCAGCGCCACCGTGGTGGCTGGGCTGTGCAGGTCGACGCTGCCACTCTGAATGCCGTCGACCACCGACTGTGGCAGCGCATCGGCATCGACCTTCAGCCCCACTGCGAGCGCGGTGGTGGGATCTACCGCACTGCGGATCGCTTCGTGCAGGCGCAGCGTGTCGGTCCACTTCGCTTCGTCGCCGAAGGTCTCGAAGCGGAAGATCTGCCGGCCTTGCGCCACCAGCGCGGCCTGTTGGGCCGCGCCGTCATCGTCGCCGCCACCGCAGGCGGCGACCAGCGCGCCGAGGATGGCGACGATCGGCAGCGCGACGCCGCGGGTCACTCCGCGGCGCGGTGCGCCTGCAGTGGCGCGGTCTGTGCGGTTGTTCATCGTGGTCTCCTGGCGTGGTGGTGCCCACGCTGACCATTCGATGCAGCGCCGTCGCGCCACGTTCCTGGGCGACCAGGCCGCGGGCGGTGAGGCGCAGCAGCACCGGGTCATCGTAGACGTGGTGCAATACCAGCTCTCCACCCGGAAGCCGCCGCCGATGTCGCCGTTGCCACGCCCCGTGTCGCTGCTGCTGAACGTGGCGCACGCGCTGGACCATCTGTTCCTGCTCGTGTTCGCCACCGCGGTGAGCACCATCGCGATCGAGTTCGGCTTCACGCGCTGGGAAGACCTGATGCCGTTCAGCGTCGGCGCGTTCCTGATGTTCGGCCTGGGTTCGATGCCCGCCGGCCGCCTGGGCGACCTGTGGGGGCGCCGGCAGATGATGCTGGTGTTCTTCTTCGGCATGGGCGCGTCGGCGATCCTGGTCGCGCTGACGCAGGGACCCTGGTCGATCGCGCTGGCGCTGGCGCTGCTGGGCACCTTCGCGTCCGTCTATCACCCGGTGGGCATTCCGATGCTGGTGCAGCACGCCAAGAGCCCGGGTGCAACCATCGGCATCAACGGGCTGGCGGGCAACCTCGGCATCGCGGCGGCGGCGCTGTTGACGGCGTTCCTCGTCAAGTGGCTCGGCTGGCGCTGGGCGTTCGTGGTGCCGGGCCTGGTGTGCATCGGTTGCGGCGCGCTGTTCTGGCGGCTTGCGCCGTGCGAGACCGAGCCGCCCGCGGCGCGTCCGCGCAAGCCCGGCGTCGGTTTGTCGGCAGCTCAGCTGGCGCGCGCTTTCACCGTGATGACCGTGGCGGCCACCGCCAACAGCCTGTCGTTCAACATGACGACCAACGGCAACGCGCAACTGCTGGCCGAGCGCATGCACGCGATCGTCGAAGACCCGGCCACGCTCGGGCTGATGCTGGCCGCGGTCTATGCGCTGGCGTCGCTGGCGCAGGTGGTGGTGGGCCGTCTGATCGACCGCATCGCGCTCAAGCGGCTGTATCTCGGCATCATGATCGCGCAGGTGCCGCTGTTCGCGCTGGCCGCGCAGGCGCAGGGCTGGTGGCTCTACGCGGCGCTCGCCGCCGTGATGCTGATGGTGTTCGGCGCCATACCGTTCACCGACGCGATGGTCGTGCGCTATGTCGACGACCGCATGCGCTCGCGCGTCGCGGGCATGCGGCTGACGGTGTCGATCGGCCTCAGCTCGCTCGCGGTGTGGGCTCTGGGTCCGGTGGTCAAGGCCGCCGGCTTCGGCACGCTGATGCTTGCGATGTCGTGCATCGCGGTCGCCACCGCGCTGGTGGTGAACCTGCTGCCCAGCGAAGCCGGCGCCGTGCCGTTGCCGGCAGCGGCAAGCTGAAGCCGGCGGCTACAGCGTCTTCAGGTACAGATACAGCGCGCGCAGGTCGGTGTCGCTCATTTTGGAAAACGACGCGAACGGCATCACCTGCACCGCGCTGCCGTCGGCGCGCTTGCCGTTGCGGAACATCGCGACGAACGCGTCGGCGTTCGGATAGCGCGCCATCGCGCTGTCGGCGCCCTGGCTGTTCAGGCGCGCGGCCGGCGGCCAGTCGGGCGGACCACCCGGCACGCGCCCACCGGCCAGCTGCGGTCCATGACAGCCGAGACAGGTGTTGGCCACGTAGCGCCCATGCTCGACGGTGACGCCCTCGGGCACCGGCTGCTGCACCGGCAGCGAGTGGTCGATCTGGGCCGCCGCGTCCTGGATGGCGCCGGCG
>DATIFD010000043.1:0-2876 GCA_035455385.1 Burkholderiaceae bacterium | reverse complement strand
GAGGTCAGCGAGCCTGGCCAGGCGGTGGTCTACGTGCTCGAGGTCAACCCGCGGGCGTCGCGCACGGTGCCGTTCGTCAGCAAGGCCACCGGGCAGCCGCTGGCCAAGATCGCGGCCCGCTGCATGGCCGGCCAGCGGCTGAGCGACCAGCGCGCTCCGAAGGGGCGGGCGCTGCGCGAGGTGATCCCGCCGTACTTCAGCGTCAAGGAGGCGGTCTTCCCGTTCAACAAGTTCCCGGGCGTCGATCCGATCCTCGGCCCCGAGATGCGCTCCACGGGCGAGGTGATGGGCGTCGGCCGCAGCTTCGGCGAGGCGATGCTCAAGAGCCAGCTCGGCGCCGGCTCGCGCCTGCCCGACAAGGGCACGGTGGTGATCAGCGTCAAGAACAACGACAAGGACCGTGCGGTGAAGGTCGCCGAGGAGCTGGTCGACCTCGGCTTCCAGATCGCGGCCACCAAGGGCACGGCCGCGGCGATCGCCGCCGCTGGCGTCGCGGTGACGGTGGTCAACAAGGTCAAGGACGGTCGGCCGCACATCGCCGACAAGGTCAAGGCCGGCGAAGTCCAGCTGGTTTACACGACGGTCGACGAGACGCGCACCGCGATCGCCGACTCGCGCCATATCCGTACCGCGGCGATCGCCAATCGCGTCACCTACTACACCACGATGGCCGGCTGCGAAGCGGCCACCGAGGCCTTGAAACACCAGGACGACCTCACGGTCACGTCGTTGCAGCAACTGCACGCCGAGCTACAGTAAACTGTTTGCCGTGGCGGCGCAATGCGCCGCCGTTTTCACGCGACGCGCCGCCCGGCGCGTTTTTCTCTTTGCGAGGATCCCCGATGGCCACCATCCCCCTGACGCGCCGAGGCGCCGAGTTGCTGAAGGCCGAGCTGCAGCGGCTGAAGTCGGTCGATCGCCATGCGGTGATCCAGGCCATCGCCGAGGCACGGGGCCATGGCGATCTGTCGGAGAACGCCGAGTACGAGGCGGCCAAGGACAAGCAGGCGTTCATCGAGGGCCGCATCGCCGAGATCGAAGGCAAGCTCGCCGCTGCGCAGGTGATCGACCCGGCCACGCTCGATGCGGGCGGTCGCGTCGTGTTCGGCGCCACAGTCGATCTCGAAGAGGAGGCCGGCGGTCACCGCGTGACCTACCAGATCGTCGGCGACGACGAGGCCGACCTGAAGCAGGGCCTGATCTCGATCAGCTCGCCGATCGCGCGTGCGCTGATCGGCAAGGAGAGCGGCGACATCGCCGACGTCCAGGCGCCGGGGGGCGTCAAGACCTACGAGATCGTCGACGTCCGCTACCGCTGAGCGGCACGGCACCGGTCAGGACGCGGCCTTCTTCTTGATGCTCGCCACCCGCCGCTTGGCGCGCTTGATCAGCCCGCCGGCGGTGACGCGCTGGTTGCCCAGCACCTTGACCTTCTTCACCGTCGGCCGATGGGTCGGGCTCTTCGCGTACTTGACCAGCCGCACCGTACGCGGCCCGGGGGAACGGTCGTCGCGCAGGGCCTTGTCCTTCGGCGGCGGCGGACGCCACAGCACCAGCAGCTTGCCGATGTGCTGAACGGCAGCCGCGCCCAGCCGGTCGGCCGCCTCGTCCAGCAGCGCCTCACGCTGCTGGCGCGAGCCGGACAGCACGCGCACCTTGATCAAGCCGTGCGCGGTCAATGCGACGTCGAGCTCCCTGTGCACAGACGGGCTCAGTCCGTCGGCGCCGATCATCACCACCGGGTCGAGGTGATGCGCGGATGCGCGCAGCGCCTTGCGCTGCTCGGTGCTGATGGCGAGTGCGACCATCGGCCTATTATGTCCACGATGTCCACGGCCCCATGACGAAGAGCAGGAAGGTCGATCGAGCCTGGCTCCACGACCACGTCAGCGATCCATACGTCAAGTTGGCGCGCAAGGAAGACTACCGCGCGCGCGCCGCGTACAAGCTCAAGGAGATCGACGAGGCGCTGCGCCTGATCCGGCCCGGCCAGGTCGTGGTCGACCTCGGCGCGGCACCCGGCGCCTGGAGCCAGTACGTGCGGCGCCGTTTCGCGCCCAAGGCTGCCGGCAGCGGCGGCGCGGCGGTTGGGGCACTGGAAGGCACGATCATCGCGCTCGACCTGCTGCCGATGGAACCGATCGAAGGCGTGCAGTTCATCCACGGCGACTTCCGCGACGAGGCGACGGCGCGCACCCTGGCCGCGAGCCTGCAGGGACGCCGGGTCGACGTGGTGCTGTCCGACATGGCGCCCAACCTGTCGGGCGTGCCGATCTCCGACGCGGCACGGATGGCCGACCTGGTCGAACTGGCCATCGACTTCGCCGAGCAGCACCTCAAGCCCGACGGCGCACTGGTGGCCAAGGTGTTCCACAGCAGCGGCTACAGCCAGCTGGTCGAGCGCTTCAAGCGGGCTTTTCGGGCCGTCAAGGCCATCAAGCCCAGGGCGTCGCGCGATCGGTCGGCCGAAACCTTTCTGGTCGGCCGCGGTCTCAAAGCGCCAAGATGAAACGGGTCCCGGGCGCGCCAACGAATACGCAGTCCACCTGCCCGCGGTGGGGCCTTGGCGCCCCCGGCGCCGACCCTTGTGTCGACTAGAATCGTCCCCAATTGCGCTCGCAGGCGCGATGCGTCCGCATCGCGCGGTGAAACCGGAACCAAGAGCATGGCAGCACGCGGGTCCGATGCAGGCGGGAAGGAGCCGCGGTGAACAATCAGTGGTTTTCGAAAGTGGCGGTCTGGCTGGTGATCGCCCTGGTGCTGTTCACCGTGTTCAAGCAGTTCGACCGCGGCGCGACGACCGGCAACCAGGTCACCTATTCCGATTTCATCGACGAGGTGCGCAACAAGCACATCAAGAGCGTCACCATCCAGGA
>DATIFD010000042.1:0-2984 GCA_035455385.1 Burkholderiaceae bacterium | reverse complement strand
AAACTCCGAATCACAGATTGGCTATTTCGCCGCCGGTGCAGCCACCGGCTGCACCATCGCGTCGTACCGCACCTGGCGGCGGAACACGTCGCGGTCGACCGGCGCCAGCACTTCGTCGAGCACGCCGCCGGGCGCGCGGCCGGACAGGTCGCCCTGCAGCGGCTTCTTCCACGGCACGATGTAGAGCACCTTCGGCAACTCGCGGTTGCCGATGATCTGCGTGCGCTCGATGTCGGCGCGATCCTGCGCGAGCGCGGGCAGCGCGGCCAGCAGCGCCGATGCCGTTAGCGCGAGGTGCAGCTTCATGGCCGCTCCTTCAGGCCGAGGGCGACGTGGTCGTCCTTGCGGTTCTTCAGGTCGGCCACCCACTTGGTGACCGCGGTGTCACCGCCGGACATCGCCAGATACTGGTCGTACAGCACGAGTGCGCGCCTGCGGTCTTGCAGGTAGAGGTCGTTGAGGATGCCGAGGTTGAGCACGGCCGACGCATAGGCGGCGTCGAGCGCGATCGCCCTCTCGTACTCGTCGCGCGCTTTCGTGAACTGGCCCTGCATGCGGTAGGTGATGCCCAACTGGTTGTGGAACACCGCCTGCTTCGGGCCGACCTGCACCGCCTTCTCGAGCGCCGCGGCCGACTCCGGCAGCTTGCCGGCCTGGCGGTAGAGCAGCCCGAGATTGGCGTGCACGCCTCCCAGCTCGGGATTCGACGCGGCCAGCGCCTTCAGCTGGGCTGCGGCCTCGTCGTTGCGACCGGCGCGCATCGCGCGCCGCGCAGTGTCGAACGCCGCCTGGGCGCGCGGATCCACCGGCACCTCGGGCTCGGCTTCCTTGGCCGGCGCCGAAGCCGCACTCTCCGCCGAAACGGCGCGCTCAGCCGGCGTTGCACCCGCGGCCTCGGCCGGCTTCGTCTCGGCGGTGCTGGTGGCCTGCTGGACCATCGCCACCGGATCGGGCATCGACGCGCAGCCGGACAACGCCGCCACCACCGCTGCCGGCAGCGCCAGCGTGACAAGGGGATTGAGCGCTTCAACGAATCGCATCGATCACGCTTTCACTGCGTTCCAACTTGCCGTAGCGCACCGGCCGCAACGCGGCCAGCGATTTGAAGCTCTCCTGCACCCACTTGTCGTAGATGCCCGAGGCGGCGCGCTTGGCGTTGACCTCGTGCAATTCAGTGGCCTTCTCTTCGAACGGAAACGCCTGCTCCTCGAGCATCACGTTGTACTGTTCGAGCTCGGCCTTGTTCAGCTTTTTCGGCCGCTGCGAAGAGAGCATAGCCTTGCCGAAGTCCTGATACAGCGACGCAGTGTGATAAGTCGCTGCCGTCGTGATGTCGGCCACGCCGTAATTTGCGGCTGCGGCATAGGCCTTTAACGCTTCTTCCATCTTTGTTTTCTTCAGTTTCAGGTTCTTCGCCAGCGGCTCGACCAGCGCTACTTTTCGATACGCTTCGGCAAGCGGTTCGGCCATCGCCAGCGCGGCAGTGCCGCCGAGGTAGCGCGTGCGCTCGGTGCGCCGCGCGCCGCCCGCCTGATCGAGCTGGTAGATCTCCTTCATCAACGAAAGCTCGCGCGTGCCGTTGCCGTCGGCCTTGGCCATCTGCGCCAGCCGGTACCGCACTTCGAGGTTGGTCTCGAGCGACTCGGGGTACAGCTTCAGGTAGCGCTCGTAGGCCCTCGCGGCGGAGGCGCGCTGGCCGGTCTTCTCGTACAGCTCGGCCGCCTGCCACAGCGACGACTGCGCGAGCTTCGGGTCCTTGGCCGTCGTGGCCAGCCGCTCGAACTCGACCGCGGCCTGCGCGCCCTGACCCTTTTCCATGTAGGCCAGCGCGAGCTTGGGGCTGACCTCGGCGGCCAGCGGGTGGTTGGGGTTGGCGCGGCGGAAGTCCTCGAGCGCGCGGATCGCCGCGTCCCAGTCCTTCAACGCGATCAGCGCTGCGGCCGCGTCGTATTGGGCGGTGACGCGGATGCTCGACGTCGGTGCGACGACGGCGACACGATCGAAGTGGCCCACGGCGTCGCGCAGGTTGCCGGCCGCGCGCGCCTGCTCGCCCTGCTTGTAGACCGATGCGGCGAGACGTTCGACCAGCTCGTTGCGCTTGGCGTCCTTGTCGGGCGTCAGCGCCAGCACCTCGCGATAGCCCTTCTCGGCGTCGGCGAACGTGCCCTTGTCGAAGGCGGTGTGCGAGATCACCGTCCAGGCCACCCGGCGCTGCTCGGGTGAAGCCGGCGGGTCGAGCTTCAGCACCATCTGCGCCACCTCGGCGGCGCGGTCACCATCACGCAGCCCAAACAGCTTCTCCGACGCGTTGGTCAGCACCGAGCCCGTGCGCGGGTCGGCAGGGAAGGCCTTGGCGAAGCGCAGCGCGCTGTCGACGCTGGTGCGCTGCAGGCCCGGCAGCTCGCCGGCACTGGCGGCCTTCTCGAGCCCGGCATAGCTGAGCAGCGCCGAATAGCCGGCGTCGGCGCTCTTGGCATGCGGCGGGTAGCCGTAGGCCGTCTTCTCGTACTCGGTGGCGGCGTCGAGCAGCTGCTTGTCCTCGAACAGCAGCTCCGCCAGCAGGAAGTTGTTCTGCGCGGTGTCGGGGTCGTCTGGGAACGACGCGATGTAGGCGCGGTACCAGTGCACCGCCTGCTGGTAGTCGCTGCTCGCCTTGCTTTTTTGGGCCAGTGCATGGTAGTGGCGCGCCAGCTCGGTGAGGTGGGTCTTGACCAATGGCCGCGCCCGCTCCCAGCCCTCGGGGTTGGCCCTGCGGAACTCGCTGTCGATGCCGTAGCGCGAGACATAGTCCTTCTTCGCGTCGAGCGCCAGCGTCGCGAACCCGTTGGCCTGGTAGATCTCGATCACGCGCGCCTGCAGCTGCGGCGCCTGCGCGTGCAGCGGCTGCTGCTTGACGAACGCGCTGAACGTGTCGGCGGCGTCCTTGACGCGATCCTGCTTGATGTACAGCTCGCCGAGCTGCTGGTAGACGCGGAACTCGTAGC
>DATIFD010000041.1:0-4943 GCA_035455385.1 Burkholderiaceae bacterium | reverse complement strand
GTGCGTGCATATCAGGGTCCCCGGCCCGCCCATGCGACGCTCGCCGCGCTGCACAATCGAGCGTCGCATGCGCAGCCGCTGAACGTCCAAATGTCCGACCTTGGCCCTTCACCGCTGGCGGCTGGCGAAACGAGCCTGAGCGTCGCACAGGCGCGCGCCGCGATCGCCGCGCGTCTGCGCCCGATCGACGAGCGCGAGACCGTGCCGCTGGCCGAGGCGCTGAACCGCGTGCTCGCTGCGGACGTGATCTCGCCGATCGACGTGCCCGCGCACGACAACTCGGCGATGGACGGCTATGCCCTCGCCGGTGCCGCGCTGCGCGCCGATGCGGCGATCGAGCTGCGATCGGTGGCCACGGTGATGGCCGGCGCGCCGTACGGCCGCGTGGTGGGCGCCGGCCAGTGCGTGCGCATCATGACCGGAGCCGTGATGCCGGCGGGCACCGACACCGTGGTTCCGCTGGAGCTGTGCCGCACCGACGAACACGCCACCGGCCCGCGGGTGCACATCGAGCCCGGCGTGATCCGCGCCGGCGAGAACCTGCGCCGCCGCGGCGAAGACCTGGCGCGCGGCAAGCCCGCGTTGCCAGCCGGCCGCGTGCTGAAGCCGGCCGACCTCGGATTGGTCGCGTCGCTGGGCATCGACCGCTTGAGCGTGGTTCGCCGCCTGCGCGTGGCGGTGTTCTCCACCGGCGACGAGATCGCCGCACTGGGACAGCCGCTGGCGCCGGGCTGCGTGTACGACAGCAACCGCTTCAGCCTGATGGGCGCGCTGCAGCGCCTGGGCATGGAGGTGATCGACCTCGGCCTGGTGCGCGACGACCCGCTGGCGCTGCAGTCGGCGCTGCAGCAGGCGATCGACAAGGCCGATGCGGTGCTCACCAGTGGCGGCGTCAGCGCGGGCGACGCCGACCACACGCGCGACGTGCTGGGCCGCACCGGCGAGGTGGCGTTCTGGAAGGTTGCCATGCGGCCGGGCCGGCCGTTCGCGTTCGGGCCCGTCTATGCCGGCGATCGGGCACGGCCGTCGAAGACCACGTGGCTGTTCGCACTGCCGGGCAACCCGGTGGCCGCGCTGGTCACGTTCTACGTGTTCGCACGCGACGCGCTGCTCGCGCTGGCCGGCGCGACGCCGCAACCGTTGCCGATGCTGCAGGCGCGCAGCACGGCCGCGATCCGCAAGCGGCCGGGGCGCACCGAGTTTCAGCGCGCGCGCGTCAGCCCGGGCCCCGACGGCCAGTGGGAGGTGCGGACCACCGGGTCGCAGGGCGCCGGCATCCTGCGCAGCATGAGCGAGGCCAATGCGCTGCTGGTGCTGCGGCACGAGCAGGGGTCGGTCGCTGCCGGGGAGCCGGTGGACGTGTGGCTGTTCGACGGGCTGGTATGAGGATGGGAGCGCATTGCCCGGACAGCGCGCCTCGTGTAGCGTGTCCGGCGTGCAGTTCGATCCCGACGTCGAGCGCCGCCGTGACCTGATGCGCCAGGCCGCCTGCGTGGCCGGCGCGTGGGCGGCCTGCAGCGCACTGCCAGTGGTAGCCGGCGACGTCCAGCGCCACCCGCGTTCGTTGTTGGTCGACTCGCGCGGCAGCCCCTGGCTGGCGCGCCAGCTCAAGGCCGGCGAGGCCTACCTGTTCAACTACCCGTACACGGTGTCGCCGGTGTTCCTGATCGCGTTCGAGCGCGAGGTGAAGCCAGTCGAACTGGTCAGTGGCGACAAGCAGCGCTATGCGGCACCGGCCGGCGTGGGCCCCAACGGGTCGATCGTCGCGTTCTCGGCGATCTGTGCGCACAAGCTGATGTACCCGACGCCGGCGATCAGCTTCATCGGGCTGCGCAGCGGCGGCGGCGGCGAGCCGGCGCACGTGATCCACTGCTGCGGCGACAACTCGCGCTACGACCCGTTGCAGGGTGCGCGCGTGATCGGCGGCCCGGCGCCGCAGCCGCTGGCCGCCGTGCTGCTGGAGTGGGACGCAGGCAGCGACCAGTTGCATGCGGTGGGCACGCGAGGCGGTGAGATGTTCGATGCCTTTTTCGACAAGTACGCGATGAAGCTCGAGTTCGAGACCGGAAGCAGCCAGCGCAAGCCGAGCGGCGCCACCGTCGTCGTGCAGCCTGCCGCCCGCTACAGCCGGCAGTGGCGCAGCTGCCGGGCGTAACCACCCCCGATGCGGCCTGGCGGCCGCTTCCTCCTCAAGGGGGCGACACCAGCGGACTGGCGAAGCCAGATCCGCGGTGTCCACTTGATTCAAGCGGCATTGCCGGGGTCGAGCGGCCCCACGAACTCTAGCCAGACACCACGCGCACCGGGGCGCGCTGCGGCTCGGGCTCGGAATCGAAGCGCTCGAGGCCGCAGTAGCAGATGAAGTGGCGGTTCGACGCCCGGCCGAACAGGGTCATGCCCAGCCGCGCGGCCATCTCGTGGCCCATCGCGGTGACACCGTTGCGGCTGACGATGATCGGCACGCCGATCTGCGCCGACTTCATCACCATCTCGCTGGTCAGCCGGCCGGTGGTGTAGAAGACCTTGTCGGCGCCGTCGACGCCGTTCATCCACATCCAGCCGGCAATGGTGTCGATCGCGTTGTGGCGGCCGACGTCCTCGATGAACACCAGCTTTTCGGCGCCGCGGAACAGCGCGCAACCGTGCACCGAGCCGGCCTTGCGGTGGATGCTGTCCTGCTGACGCATCACCTCGAGGATGTCGCGCAGCCTCGACTGGCTGATGCGCGCGCTGCGCGCATCGGGCAGCTGCACCGACTGCAGGCCGTCCATCATGTCGCCGAACACGGTGCCCTGGCCGCAGCCGGTGGTGACCACGCGCGATGCGGTCTTGCGCTCGAAGTCCTCGATGCCGGCGCGCGTGCGCACCGCCACCGCGTTGACATCCCAGTCGGCCGTGATCGAGAGCACCTCGTCGACGCGCGTGACCAGGCGCTGGTTGCGCAGGTAGCCGAGCGCGAGCAACTCGGGCTCGGCACCCAGCGTCATCAGCGTGACCAGTTCGCGCCGGTCGATGTACAGCGTCAGCGGCCTTTCGTCGGGGATGTGGATCGTGCGCCGGTCACCGTACTCGTCGAGCACCTCGATCTCGCGCGTCAGCGTGCTGCCGGCGCGCGTCAGCAACGGCAGGCGCGCGGGGGCTCGGGGCGGGGCAGACGACATGGGCGTGGCAACGGCAAGCCTGGCTCTTGCGAGCCAGCTTACCCGAGGATCGACGAACGGTTCAGGACTTCTTCGCCGCCGGGGCGGCCGCCGCCGGCGGACTTCCGAACGGGCCAGGGTCGACGCACGGCGGCGTGGCCACCGGCTTGACGTCCTTGCCGGCCTTCTTGGCGTCGGCCAGATACCGCGCAGCCACGTGATCCATCGACTGGCACAGCTTGTAGGCGTCCACCTTGGCGGCATGCGCCGACTTGGCAGCCGCCTCGGCGGCCTTGGCCTTGGCCTCGTCCGACGGCGCAGGCAGCTTGGCAAACGCACCGGCCGTGCAAAGGCCCAGCGCGATCATTCCCACGACGCGCCTCAATTGTTCCCATTCGGGTCTCATGCGCCCTCCTTGGCTGCTCGAATGCCCGCGGGCGGCGACGATGACGACCGCTTGGCCGGAATCTTGCCTGCGCGGATGTCTTCGGCCCACAGCGCGTGGTGCTCGTGCGCCCAGCCGTCATCGACATAGCCGTCGCGCATCGCCCGGTAGGCGCCCTTCGTACCGATGGTGCCGAGGTAGATGTGACCGAGGAACAGGCACATCATCAGCACCGCCGCGGCGGCGTGGATCATGTGCGCGATCTGCATGTCGCCACGCAGGTATTGCAGCCCGGGAATCAGCTTGTCGAGTACCAGGCCCGAGCCGACCACGAGCGCGCCGAGCGCGAACACGCCGGCCCAGAAGACGACCTTCTCGCCGGCGTTGAAGCGGTGCGACGGCACATGCTGCCCGCTGAACATGCCGCCAGCCTTCTTCAGCCAGGCGGCGTCTGCCGCACGCGGCACGTTGTCCTTGATGAAGGTGATGAAGACGATCACCAGCGACACCGCGAAAAGCGGCCCGGCGAAGTTGTGCACGGTCTTCAGCGCATAGGTGAGCCAGCCGAACAGCGTGGCCCCGATCACCGGCAGCAGGAAGTACTTGCCGAATGCCATCACGATGCCCGACAGAGCCAGCACCACGAAAGCCGTGGCGTTGGCCCAGTGCGCGGCACGCTCGAACGGCGTGAACCGCTCGATTTCACGTCCCGCTGCGTTCTCGCTGTGCCCCAGCGAGCCCTTTTGCCAATAGAACAGCGCGATGGCCAGCAGCACGATCAGCAGCAGCGCGCCGCCGTACGGCACGATCCACTGATTGCGCACCTGGCGCCAGGCCTCGCCGGCGGTGGCGAGGTTGGACCCCGGGTATTGCACGAAGCGCTGGATCAGCGCGGCACCTTCATGGTCGGGCAAGGTCGTGAAGCCCGGCACGTTGCCGGAATCGCGCACGCCCCGCCACAACGGCGCGTTGTTGCCTGGCTGTGACTTGGCGCGCTGCGCGTTGGTGTCGTCGGGCTTGGGATCGGCCGGCACCACGAAGCCCGGCGGCGCGCCGGCCGGCGCCTTGCCGCCGGGCACGAGATCCTCGGGCGCGGTACCGGTCTGCTGCGCCAGTGCGCCGGCGCCCAGGCCGAGCGCGAGCACCAGCGCGAAGATGGGTCGCCACAACGGGCTGTGCATGCTTGCTCCTTGGCCGATGCTCAGGGCTGGGTCGCCGTGCGCGAGTACTCGTTCTGCGCCTGCGCGCGGTGGCGCAACTGCTGCTCCCACGCCGCCTGGTCGCCCGCCTTCCAGCCGCTGGCCGCGAAGCCGCTCGGCCCTGTGGACCCCTGGTAGGCCGGCACGTCGGACTTCTTGGCCGCGCCCTCGATCTTTTCGCCGCAGGCCGACAGCGCGAGCGCCGCGCCGCACAGCACC
>DATIFD010000040.1:0-2149 GCA_035455385.1 Burkholderiaceae bacterium | reverse complement strand
TCGAATTCGAGAAATTCGCCGAACTCGGTATCGAGCGACGCCGCCGGCACGGCGAGCACCAGGTTCTCGATGCGCACGCCCCAGCGCCCGGGGCGGTACAGGCCCGGCTCGATCGAGGTGATCATGCCCGGCTCCATCGCCGTGTGCGCGTCGGGCACGGCGCGGCTGATGGTCTGCGGGCCCTCGTGCACGTTGAGGAAGTAGCCGACGCCGTGGCCGGTGCCGTGGCCGTAGTCGAGCCCGTGCTCCCACAGCGGCGCGCGGGCGATCGCATCGATCATCGGCGACAGCACGCCGCGGGGGAAGCGTGCGCGCGACAGCGTCATCATCGCCTTGAGCACCAGCGTGTAGTCGCGCCGCTGCGCGGCGCTGACGCGGCCGATCGGCCACACGCGCGTGATGTCGGTGGTGCCGCCGGTGTATTGGGCACCCGAGTCGATCAGCAGCAGCCCGTCGCCGGCGATCGTCGCGTGCGACGCGACCGTGGCGCGGTAGTGCGGCAACGCGCCGTTGGCGTTGAAGCCGGCGATGGTCGAGAAGCTCAGGCCGACGAAGCCAGGCTGCGCGGCCCGCTGCTCGCTCAGCCGCTCGTCGATCGTCAACTCGGTGATGCGCTCGCCGGTGGCCAGCGCGCGTTCGAACCAGGCGTAGAACGCGCACATCGCGGCGCCGTCGCGCGCCATGGCCTCGCGCACGAACTGCGCCTCGGGGTCGCTCTTGCGGCTCTTGGCGAATGTGCTCGGGTTGATCGCCTCGACGACGCGCACGCCTTCGGGCACGCGCTGCCGAAAGCCCAGCGTGATGCGGCGCGGATCGATCAGCAGCACCGCATCGGCCGGCAGCGCGCGCAGCGCATCGGCCGCCGCGGCGTAGTCGACCAGCGCGATGCCGTCGGCTTGCAGCCGTGCGGTGAGCGCGGCGTCGATCTTGCCCGCGCCGACGAACAGCGTGGCGCGTTGCGCATCGACCAGCAGGTGCGCCAGGAACACCGGGTTGTATTCGACGTCGCCGCCGCGCAGGTTGGTGATCCACGCGATGTCGTCCACCGTCGACACGAAGTGATGCGTCGCGCCCAGGCGCGCCATCGCCTCGCGCACCCGCGCGAGCCGCTGCGCGCGCGTCTCGACGGCCTGCGGCGGCAGGTGCTCGTAGACCGCGCGCGCAGGCGGCGCCGGGCGCTGGTCCCAGGTCTCGAGCAGCAGGTCGGCGTCGGTGCGCAGCGCGATGCCGGCCTTGTCGAGCCCGCTGCGCAGCTGTTGCGCGGCCGCCAGCCCCAGCACCTCGCCGTCGACCATCAGGGTCTGGCCCTTGGCGAGCTGCCGTGCGATCCAGTCGATGTGGTGCGTCGCGGCCCCGGTGGGAATCTTCTCCAGCTCGATGCCGCTGCCGGTGAGCTCACCCTCGGCCTGCACCCAGTAGCGGCTGTCGGCAAACAGCGCCGCGCGGTCCAGCGTGACCACCAGCGTGCCCATCGAGCCGGTGAATCCCGACAGCCATTGCCGGCCCTGCCAGCGCGCCGGCAGGTACTCCGACAAGTGGGGATCGGCCGAAGGGACGAGCAGTGCATGCGCGCCGTGCCGCACCAGTGCCTCACGGACCCGTTCGATGCGCTCGCGTTGCACGCTGATTCGGCTGTCCATGCTGCACTCCGGTTGTCGGCCCCGCCCGACGCGGGTGAGCGCGGGTCGAAAGCTCGGATTCTAGGCATCGCCGTGTGCCGCGTTGACGCAGCGGCCAATCGCCCGGCCACGGGGCCGTGCGTTGTTGCGCATCAGGTCACCGCGTGCCGCTGATTGAAGCGCGGCTGCTTCCACTCGTCGCTCTGCATCACCTGGACGAGATGCTCGACGGCATCCCACACGTCGACGAAGCGCAACGTCAGCGGCGTGAAGCCGAAGCGCAGGATGTCCGGCAGGCCGAGCCCGCCGGCGCGGAAGTCGCCGATCACGCCGCGCGCGATCAGCGCCTGCACGATCGCATAGGCGCCTTCGTCGCGCCCGTCCACCTGGTGGCTGAGGCAGACCTGGCTGCCGCGCTGGGCATCGATGCGCGGCGAAACCACCGTGAAACCATGGTCCGCACAGCGCGCGTCGACCAATTCGGTGAAACCCCGCGTCAGCGCCACCGACTTCTCGCGCAATGCACGCAT
>DATIFD010000039.1:0-5280 GCA_035455385.1 Burkholderiaceae bacterium | reverse complement strand
ACAACCACCTGCCGGGCGTCAATGGTGTCGACGCGGTTCCTGCGCTGCTGGCCGCCGCACCGGGCGTGAAGCTGCTGATGCTCACGGTCAGCGAGGACGAAGCGGACCTGGCCGCCGCGCTGCGCGGCGGCGCGCACGGCTATCTGCTGAAGACGATCGACGGCGACGCGTTGTCGGCGGCGATCCGCCGCGCCGTGCGCGGTGAACACGTGATCGCCGACGAGATGACCGGCAAGCTGGTCGCCGCCTTCAAGGGCGGCGGCCCCGCGCCGGCGCCGGCTTCGGCACTGGACACGCTGTCGCCGCGCGAGGGCGAGATCCTGCGCGCGATCGGCCGCGGCGCGAGCAACAAGGAGATCGCGCGCGAACTCGACATCGCCGAGTCGACCGTGAAGATCCACGTGCAGCACCTGCTGCGCAAGCTCGACGTCAGCTCGCGCGTGCAGCTGGCCGTGATCGTCAGTCAGCACGGCGCGCATTGACGCCGCGCAAGCCCGCGCCGGTTTGACGGTGGGGTAGTTCTTTCGAACGATGCCCGCGCGAGGCGGGCATCGTTCTTCCGCAGGCCGGGCCACCAGCCACCGGCGGATGCCGCCGACGCGGCGCCGTTCCTACGATTCCCGGCGTCATCGAGGAGCGTGGGAAATGAGCAAACAAGGCAAGGCGCTGTCGGTGCTGATCGTCAGCACGCTGGCGTTCACCGTCTGCTTCATGGTCTGGATGATGTTTGCAGTGATCGGCATCCCGATCCGCAAGACCCTGGGATTGAACGCAACCGAATTCGGGCTGCTGACCGCGATGCCGGTGCTCAGCGGCTCGCTGGTGCGGGTGCCGCTGGGCATCTGGACCGACAAGTACGGCGGCCGCATCGTGATGGCCGTGCTGCTGGCCATCACGGTGCCGGCCATCTGGCTGATGGCCTACGCGACGCAGTTCTGGCAGTTCCTGACGATCGGGCTGGTGCTCGGTCTGGCCGGCGGCTCGTTCTCGGTGGGCACGCCCTACGTCGCGCGCTGGTTCCCGAAGAACCGCCAGGGCTTCGCGATGGGCGTGTTCGGAGCCGGCAACTCCGGCGCTGCGGTCAACAAGTTCGTCGCGCCGGCGCTGGTCGTGGCCTTCGGCTGGACCATGGTGCCGCACGTTTACGCCGCGATCATGCTGGGCACGCTGATCGTGTTCTGGGTGTTCAGCCACAGCGACCCGGCGCACTTGGTGCCGGCACACACGCGGTTCGTCGACCAGCTCAAGACGCTAAGGGACCCGCGTGTGCTGAAGTACTGCCAGTACTACAGCATCGTGTTCGGCGGCTACGTGGCGCTGTCGCTGTGGATGGTGCAGTACTACGTCGGCGAATACGGGCTGGACATCCGGGCCGCGGCGCTGCTGGCGGCCTGCTTCTCGCTACCCGGCGGCGTGCTGCGTGCGATCGGTGGCTGGCTGTCGGACAAGTACGGTGCGCACGGCGTCACCTGGTGGGTGATGTGGGTGAGCTGGATCTGCCTCTTCCTGCTGTCGTACCCGCAGACCGACTTCACCATCCTCACCGCCAACGGGCCGACGACCTTCCACATCGGGCTCAACGTCTACGCGTTCACGTTCCTGATGTTCCTGCTCGGCATCGCCTTCGCGTTTGGCAAGGCCAGCGTCTTCAAGTACATCAGCGACGACTATCCCGACAACATCGGCACCGTCAGCGGCATCGTCGGCCTGGCCGGCGGGATGGGCGGCTTCGTGCTGCCGATCCTGTTCGGCGCGCTGATGGACTTCACCGGAGTCCGCTCCACCGCCTTCATGTTGATGTACGGCGTCGTCTGGGTCTCGCTGATCTGGATGTACTGGACCGAGGTGCGCAAGACCGAGGTCATCGGCCCGCGCGCGCCCGAGTTCCACCTGGCCCGCTGAGTGGCTCTGTCTAAAGGAACCCGATGAACACCACCACCACCCCTGCGGGCGTGCCCGCACACGCCGGCGGCGCCGACATCACCGACTGGCGCCCCGAGGAAGACAGCTTCTGGGAGTCCACCGGCAAGCGCATCGCCTACCGCAACCTCTGGATCTCGGTGCCCGCGCTGCTGTGCGGCTTCGCGGTCTGGGGCATGTGGGGAATCATCACCGTGCAGATGCTGAACCTCGGCTTCCCGTTCACGCAGGCCGAGCTGTTCACGCTGACCGCCATCGCCGGCATCGCCGGCGCGACGATGCGCATCCCGTCGTCGTTCTTCATCCGGCTCGCCGGCGGCCGCAACACGATCTTCCTGACCACGTCGATGCTGCTGGCACCGGCGATCGGCACCGGCATCGTGCTGCAGCACAAGGACTGGCCGCTGTGGGCCTTCCAGCTGATGGCGCTGTGGTCGGGCGTCGGCGGCGGCAACTTCGCTTCGTCGATGTCGAACATCAGCACCTTCTTCCCGAAGCGGCTGCAGGGCACGGCGCTCGGCCTCAATGCGGGGCTGGGCAACTTCGGCGTCACGACGATGCAGATCGTGATCCCGCTGGTGATGACGGTGCCGCTGCTCGGTGCGTTAGGCGGCAGCCCCGAGACGCTGCTGAAGGACAGCGGCTGGATCTTCGGCAAGATCCCGGCCGGCACGTCGACCTGGATCCAGAACGCCGGCCTGACCTGGGTGCTGTCGCTGGTGCCGCTGTCGATCCTGTGCTGGTTCGGCATGAACAACCTGAAGACGGTCTCGCCCGGCACGGGCAATCCGATCGTCGCGTTCGCCAAGATCACCTGGCTCTACACGCTGGCCTTCATCCCGTCGATCCTGGGGTTGTACCTGTACCTGCCCAAGCCGACGGGTCTCGGGCTGATCAGCATGTGGGTCGCGATCCCGTTGGACATCGTGGCCGCGCTGCTGATCATGCGGCTCGCCGCTTTCGGCCCGATGAAGGAGGCGATCGCCAAGCAGTTCGCGATCTTCCGGAACAAGCACACCTGGAGCCTGACCGCGCTGTACATCGTGACCTTCGGCTCGTTCATCGGCTTCTCGATGGCGCTGCCGCTGGCGATGAAGGTGATCTTCGGCATCAGCCACGTGCCCGACGCCAGCGGCGTGATGCAGCACACGCAGCCGAACCCGAACGCGCCGCCGGTGCTCGCCTACGCCTGGATCGGCCCTTTCGTCGGCGCCGCGGTGCGGCCGATCGGCGGCTGGATCTCCGACAAGGTCGGCGGCTCGATCGTCACGCAGGTGATCTCGGCGGTGATGGTGGCCGCCTCGGTGGCGGTGGGCTACGTGATGATGCAGGCCTACGGCTCGGCGACGCCGGAGCAGTACTTTCCGATGTTCCTCGGGCTGTTCGTCGTGCTGTTCTTCGCCAGCGGCATCGGCAACGGCTCGACCTTCCGCACGATCGGCGTGATCTTCGATCGCACGCAGGCCGGCCCGGTGCTCGGCTGGACCTCCGCGGTCGCGGCCTACGGTGCCTTCGTCGCGCCGATCGTCATCGGCAACCAGATCAACGCCGGCACGCCGCAGGCCGCGATGTACGGATTCGCCGTCTTCTACGCGCTGTGCCTGGTGCTGAACTGGTGGTTCTACCTGCGCGGCAACGCCTACGTGAAGAACCCTTGAGAGGCAGTCATGAGCCATTTTCTCGATCGACTGAATCACTTCGCGCTGCCCAAGGAGAGCTTCTCCGGCGGCCACGGCCGCACCACCGGTGAAGACCGCACCTGGGAGGACGCGTACCGCAACCGCTGGGCCCACGACAAGATCGTGCGCAGCACGCACGGCGTGAACTGCACCGGCTCGTGCTCGTGGAAGATCTACGTCAAGGGCGGCATCGTCACCTGGGAGACCCAGCAGACCGACTACCCGCGCACGCGCTGGGACATGCCCAACCACGAGCCGCGCGGCTGCGCGCGCGGCGCCAGCTACAGCTGGTACCTCTACAGCGCCAACCGGGTCAAGTACCCGATGGTGCGCGGCCGGCTGCTCAAGGCCTGGCGCGCCGCGCGGCTGGCGCACGACCCGGTCGACGCCTGGGCGTCGATCGTCGAAGACGACGCCAAGCGGCGCGGCTATCAGCAGGTGCGCGGCCTCGGCGGCTTCGTGCGCTCGTCGTGGGACGAGGTCAACGAGATCGTCGCCGCGGCCAACGTCTACACGATCAAGAAGTACGGCCCCGACCGCGTCGTCGGCTTCTCGCCGATCCCGGCGATGTCGATGGTCAGCTACGCCGCCGGCTCGCGCTACCTGAGCCTGATCGGCGGCGTCTGCATGAGCTTCTACGACTGGTATTGCGACCTGCCGCCGTCGAGCCCGCAGATCTGGGGCGAGCAGACCGACGTGCCCGAATCGGCCGACTGGTACAACAGCTCGTTCATCATCGCCTGGGGCTCCAACGTCCCGCAGACGCGCACGCCCGACGCGCACTTCTTCACCGAGGTGCGCTACAAGGGCACCAAGACGGTCGCGGTGACACCCGACTACTCCGAGGTCGCCAAGCTGGCCGACCTGTGGATGCACCCCAAGCAGGGCACCGACGCGGCGCTGGCGATGGCCATGGGCCACGTGATCCTGAAGGAGTTCTACGTCGACCGGCGCGCGCCGTACTTCGACGACTATGCGCGCCGCTTCACCGACCTGCCGATGCTGGTGCTGCTGCGCGAGCACACGCTGCCCGACGGCCGCAAGGTCGTCGTGCCCGACCGCTATCTGCGCGCGTCGGACTTCAACGGCAAGCTCGGCGCGGACAACAACGCGCAGTGGAAGACGCTGGCCTTCGACGAGAAGGGCTGGGTCGTCGTGCCGCACGGCTCGATCGGCTTCCGCTGGGGCCCCGAGGGCCGCGACGACGCCGGCCGCTGGAACCTCGAGTCGCGCGAGGCGCGGCACGGCGTCGAGGTACGGCTGCAGCTGTCGGCGCTGGAGGGCGACGCGGCCGGCAACGAGGTCGTGCAGGTGGGCTTCCCGTACTTCGGTGGCCAGGCCACGCCGCACTTCACCGCCAACGAACAGGCCGGCGACGTGCTGGTGCGCGGCGTGCCCGCGCGGCGCATCAGACTCGGCAAGGCGGGCGACGAGCGCGAGGCGCTGGTGGCCACGGTGTTCGACCTGCAGCTGGCGCAGTACGGCGTGGCGCGCGGCATCGCCGGCGAACGCGCGGCGCGCGGCTACGACGACGACCATCCGTACACGCCGGCGTGGCAGGAGCGCATCACCGGCGTGCCGCGCGACCAGGTGATCGCGGTGGCGCGCCAGTTCGCCGACAACGCCGAGAGGACCGAGGGTCGCTCGATGGTGATCATCGGCGCGGCGATGAACCACTGGT
>DATIFD010000038.1:0-3066 GCA_035455385.1 Burkholderiaceae bacterium | reverse complement strand
CATGTCGCAACGGTAACCGGAGCGCGGGATCCGCGCTGGCGTGAGGTCGATCGCCGAGCGCCGTCATGGGCCGGGCGCACCCCCCCGGACCCATCGCGTCGACCGCGCCGAGCGCGCGAGCCGCTGCGTCAGTCAGTCGCGATCGTGGCCGCCGCCCGGGTGGCCGTGCCCGTGATCATCGTGATCGCCGTGATCTTGATCGCGCGGCGTCACGCACACGAAGCTGGCTGCGTCCTCGATGCTGCCCTGGCCCTTGTAGCGAGCCTGCTGGGGATAGGCGCACAAGGGACGGGTGCGACCCGGCCACGGCGTGTCGGACGCGGCGGTTCCGATCAGACGGTCGGGTGCCTTGTTGCGCTCGACCCACTGCACCAACGCCGAGAACGCGTCGAACTGCGAAGTCGAAGGTCCACCGCCGCAGTGGTTCATGCCCGGCACCACGAACAGGCGAGCGAAGTCCTGCGTGCGGTGCAGCCCGCCGTTGTCGTCGACGAGGCGCTCGTACCAGGCCACGTGGTACTTCGACGAGAACACCGGGTCGGCCTGCCCGGAGTAGACGATCAGCTTGCTGCCGCCGCGCGCGAAGCGACGGTAGTCGGTGGAGCCTGTGCCCATGAACTCCATCGCCGACTCGCCGAAGCTGCCGCGCGCAAAGATCTTCGGTGCGTCGGTGTCCATGTTGAAGCTCAGAACCCACGGCATGAACGCGTCGTTCAGACCCGGAAAGCCCGCGGGCGCGGGCCCGGCCGACGCGACCACCGCGCTGCCCTGCAGCGGGGTACCGCCGGTGGCCGAGTTGGGCGGGGTGGTGAAGATGAACGGCAGCGCGCCGCCGCCCAACGTGGCGTTGAGCGACGTGTTGCCCGGCGCCGGGAACAGCGGACCGATCTTCCAGATGCGCCAGCCTCCGGCCGCGATGCCGGGATCCCAGTACCAGCCGGCGTACAGCGACTTGCCACGCGAATTGCGCGCGCCGTCGAACACCTTCTCGAGCGCGGTCACCTGCGCCGACGACAGCGCGCCGGTGCCCGCCGGCCCAAGGGTCTGCGGATCGAAGCGGCAGGCCTGCGGGTTGGACACGATGCCGTCGACCAGGCCGTCGTAGGCGTCGCAGGCCTGCAGGATCGCGCTGGCCACGGTGTTCAGCTCGTCGTTGGTGAACGAGGTCGCGAGGTCGGGTACACCGAATGGCGTGTTCGCGCGCGCGGCGCCGGCGAAGGCCTGCGTGTCCCAGGCCTCGGCCACCGCCGCCTTCGGCAGGTCCATGCCCGGGTTGCCCGCGACGATGCCGTCGAAGTAGTCGGGGTAGCGCTGCGAGAACATCAGCCCCTCGCGGCCGCCCTCGGAACAGCCCACGAAGTACGAGTACGTCGGACGCTTGCCGTAGAAGCGCGCGATCAGCGCCTTGGCCAGGTCGGCGGTGCGGGCCGGACCGTTGTAGCCGTAGTCGCTGCGCGCCTGCGGGTCGAAGCCGAACTGGTAGGTGCCCGCCAGGTCCGACCAGTTGACCGCGTTGTCGTGTCCGCTGTCGGTGGACACCACCGCATAGCCCTGCTGCAGCTGCGGCCCGGTGGCGTTGCCCAGATTGCCGTCGGAGCCGCCGCCGCCGGCGTAGAAGAAGCGCTGGTTCCACGCGGTGGGCATGCGCAGGTGGAACTTGATCGCATACGACTGGCCGTCGATGCCGGTGTGCGGATCGATCGCGCCGATCACCTCGCAGTGCTCGGGCATGGTCGTGCTGGCGGCGTTGAGCTGCGCCGTCGTGATCGTGGCACCGTCGACGAACGATCCCAGCAACGCGTCGCACGGCACCGGCTGCTTGCCCCAGGCCGGCCAGGCCGCGCCGAGCAACAGCGCCAACGACGAGCCCGCGCGCACGAAGGTCGAATTCATGCTCTGTCTCCTGATCGAGGTGGCAACACGGATACGGCTCCCCGGTGCCCGTTCGCTGCGGGCGGTGATTACTATCGGTAAGTACTTGCGAGCTTGCCTATGGGGGTTTCCCGCGGCGGCTCTCGGGCACACCCGTTCCCCCGGCCGTGGCGAAGCCTATGGCCGGTAACAAACGGGCTGCGGCAGGCCGGCGCGTCGTCAGGGGCGGCGCTGCGCGGCCACCTTCTGCAGCAGCTCGAACAGCATCGCACGCTCGCCGGCGCTGAAGTGGCTCAGCAGGTCGCGTTCCATCGTGTCGGCGACCTGGCGCGCCTTGCCATGCAGCGAGCGGCCCCGGGGGGTCAGTTCGATGTGGTGCACGCGGCCGTCGTGCGGGCTGCGCGTGCGCTTGACGAGCTGGCGCTGCTCCAGGCGGTCGAGCACGATCGTCAGGTTGGGCGCCGCCACCCCCAATGCCGCCGACAGGCGCTTGGGCGTGACCTTGTCGTTGGTCTGCACCAGGCACAGGATCGAGAACTCGACCTGCCGCAGCCCGAGCGGCAGGCCGATCAGCGAATCGAACAGCTTGTACGCCGGGATCGCCGCCTGCGCGATGTTGTAGCCCAGCAGGCGCAGCAGTTCGGTTTGATCGAGGCCGTGCGACATCGTCGACGAGGGTCGGAAGGTGGTGCCACAGTCTACGCACAGCGGGGCCGCGCCCGAGCGAGCTCCCGGGCCGCGAGCCACCGGCAGCCCGCCCGCGCGATCCGTGATGCGGCCCTGGCCGCGCGCCCCGGCTTGACTTCGCTCAACCCGCCGTGAGCCCCGTCGAGGCAGATTGCAGCGGACACCCAACCGGACGCGCACGTGCCCACCGACGCCCCATCCACCGCGAGCCGCACGCAGACCGTGATCCGCAAGTCGCCGCGCGACTGGCGGGTCACGCCGCACATGGTCGACTGGGCCGCCACCCGGGCGTCGTTCTCGTGGCAGCAGGTGCGCGACGAGCTGCTCGGCGCCAACCCGGTCGACGTGAACATCGCGCGGCTGGCCGTCGATCGGCACGCGCACGGCGCGCGGGCCGATCACACCGCGCTGCGGCTGCTGGCGCGCGACGGCGCTGTGCGCGACGTCACCTACGCCGAGCTGCAGCGGCTGACCGACCGCTTCGCCAACGGCCTGGCCGCGCTGGGC
>DATIFD010000037.1:0-7283 GCA_035455385.1 Burkholderiaceae bacterium | reverse complement strand
CGGTCGATGATCTTCAGGTGCCCGCTCGCGTCGAGGAAGCCCGCGTCGCCGGTGCGGTACCAGCCGTCGGCGCCGAGCACCTCGGCGGTCGCCTCGGGGTTCTTGTAGTACTCCTTGAGCAGGCCGGGCGACTTGATCAGGATCTCGCCGGAGTCGGTGACCTTGATCTCGACGCCGTCGATCGGCACGCCCACGGTGTCGGCCTTGACCTCGTGGTCGGGCTGCAGGCACACGAACACCGCGGTCTCGGTGCTGCCGTAGAGCTGCTTCAGGTTGATGCCGATCGAGCGGTAGAAGGTGAACAGATCCGGCCCGATCGCCTCGCCCGCCGTGTAGGCCACGCGCACGCGCGAAAGGCCCAGCGTGTTGCGCAGCGGCCCGAAGATGAACCAGTCGCCGAGGCGGTACTTGATGCGATCGAGCGGCGACACCGGCTTGCCGTCCATCAGTGCCGGCCCGACGCGGCGCGCCACCGCCATGCACTGCTTGTAGAGCCATCTCTTGAGGCGAGACGCATCCTCCATGCGGATCGTCACGCTGGTGAGCAGGCCCTCGTTGATGCGAGGCGGTGCGAAGTAGTAGGTGGGCCCGATCTCCTTCAGGTCGATCGTCACTGTCGAGGCCGACTCGGGGCAGTTGACGATGTAGCCGCAGGCGAGCCACTGCGCATAGCTGAAGATGTTCTGCCCGATCCACGCCGGCGGCATGTAGGCCAGCACCTCTTCGTTCTCGGTCAGCTTGTCGAACGCCTTGCCGGCCGCCGCACGATCGAGCAGCGTGAAATGCGTATGCACCACGCCCTTCGGGTTGCCGGTGGTGCCTGACGTGAAGAACATCGCCGCCACGTCGTCGGGCCTGCCGGCGGAGAGTTCGGCGTCGTAGAAGCCCGCATGCGCCGTGTCATATGCGCGACCGGCCTCTATCAGGCCGTCGAGCGAGGCCAGGCCGGGCTCGCTGTAGTGGCGCAGGCCGCGCGGGTCGTCGTACCAGATGCGCGCGAGCTGCGGGCATTGCGCACGCAGCTCGAGCAGCTTGTCCACCTGCTCCTGGTCTTCGACGACGGCGAAGCGCACCTCGGCGTTGTTGATCGGAAAGACGAACTCGGCAGCGACGGCATCCTGGTACAGCGGCACCGGGATCGCGCCCAGCGATTGCGCCGCCAGCATCGACGCATACAGGCGCGGACGGTTCTCGCCGATCACCACCAGGTGCTCGCCTCGCTTCAAGCCGGCGTCGGCGAGCCCGCACGCGAGCTGCCGCACCTGCGCGCCGAGTTGCGACCAGGTGATGGTCTGCCAGATGCCGAAGCTCTTCTCGCGCAGCGCCGGTGCGTCGGGCCGCTGCCTCGCGTGGCTCCACATCAGTTGCGGGAAGGTGGTCTGCATGGCTCTCGCCCCAAAGCGCACGCCGGGACCGCGATGCTAGGCCGGAAGTTTGACGTTGGGTTGTCGGTCTGACGACAATCCTAGGGTCCACCCGCATCGGTCTTTCCCCAGTGACCCGCACCCGATCGTCCTCGGCCTCCGCCCTGCTGGCGCGCTCGCGCGCGCCGACGTCGGCCGAATTGGCCGGCGTGCCGTGGCTGGCCGCGCTGTCCCCGGCCGAGGCGGCGGTGGCCAGGGCCGACATCCGCGTGCTGGAAGCCGACGCGGGCGAATACCTGTGCCGCATCGGCCGGCCGGTGACGTTCTGGTTCGGCTTGATCGACGGCTTGCTGAAGATGAGCAGCGACAGCGAGCTCGGCATGCCGATCACCTTCACCGGCCTGCCGCCGGGCGGCTGGTTCGGCGAGGGCACGGTGCTCAAACACGAGCCCTACCGCTACAACATCCAGGCGCTGCGCAAGAGCGTGGTGGCCGGCATCACGGTGCCGACCTTCGATTGGCTGGTCGAGCGATCGATCGGCTTCAACCGCTTCGTGATGCGCCAACTCAACGAGCGGCTCGGTCAGTTCATCGCGGCGCGCGAGATCGACCGCATGAGCGACCCCGACATGCGCGTGGCGCGCAGCCTGGCGTCGCTGTTCCACCCGGTGCTCTACCCCGGCGTCGGCGATTTGCTGCGCATCACGCAGCAGGAGCTGGGCTATCTGGTCGGGCTGTCGCGTCAGCGCGTCAACCAGGCGCTGCATGCGCTGCAGCAGGCGCGTGCGATCCGTGTCGAGTACGGCGGCGTGCGGGTGCTCGACCTCGACGCACTGCGCCGCTACACGCCGGCCGGGCACGCCGCGCGCGCGGCCGCTGCCGCGTTGCGCGCGTAGCCATCGCCCTCAGGCGTTGGTCACGCCGGCGGCCACGTGCCCGGAGGGCACATGCGCCGACGCCGCTTCGACGTGCCGGGTCTGGTCGTCGAAGAAGAAGTCGGGCTCGAATTCGCGCAGGAACTCGCCCTTGGACAGGCCGCCGAGGAACATGGCCTCGTCGACGTCGATCTGCCAGGCCATCAGCGTGCGGATGGCGCGCTCGTGCGCGGGCGCGCTGCGCGCGGTCACCAGTGCGGTGCGGATTCGCATGTCGCGAGCGGGTTCCTGCTGCAGCCGATGCACGGCCTCGAGCAGCGGCTTGAACGGGCCCGGCGCCAGCGGTGTGTCGGAGCGCTCGCGCTCGTGGTTGTGGAATGCATTGAGCCCGTCGCGCTGATAGACGCGCTCGGCCTCGTCGGAGAACAGCACCGCGTCACCGTCGAAGGCGATGCGCACCTCGTTGGGGTGGGTGTCGGCGGCGCGCGCACTGTGCGGGTACACGCGCGCGGCCGGCACGCCGGCGTCGAGCGCCGAGCGCACGTCGGCCTCGTTGGCCGAAAGGAACAGATGCGCCGCCAGCGGCTTCAGGTACCGCCACGGGCTCTGGCCGCGCGTGAACACGCCGCGCTCGATCGGGAGGCCGTAGTGCTGCGCCGAGCGGAACACGCGCATCCCCGACACCGGGTCGTTGCGCGACAGGATCACCACTTCGACGCGTCGGCCGCCGCCGGGTCGCTGCGAAGGCGCACGCTGCCCTTCAGGGGGAAGGCCTCCGGGGCCAAGGGAGCTTCCTCCGGCGGCGTTGAAGGCGAGCAGCTTGTTGACCAGCGAGAACGCCACGCCGGGCGGCGCCGGCTGCTCCAGCCGCCGCAGCTGCAGCTGCATGTAGGCGCGGTCGTCGTTGGCCTCGAAGACGCGGTTCTCCTCCTCGAAGTCGAACAACGCACGCGACGAGATCGCGACGACCAGGCGACCTTCGAGCGTGGTGGACATCGGGCAATCATAGGCGGCGGGTGTGACCCGTGCCGCGGCCGTTGTGGCCGCCCGCGGGCAGGCACGCCGCACCGGAGCCCGCGGGTGGGTCGCCGGCAGGTGCGGCTACTGCACGAAGCCGATCGGCGCGCGCTTGTTCGACGGGGCGGGCAGGTCGCGCGGCTCGATGCTGTCGCGCCCATCCAGCCGTGCGTTGCCGAACGCGGTCATCCAGGCGCGCCGCATCTCGCGCGGCGCCAGCATGGCGAGCTGATCGAGCACCGCGTCGCTGGGCTGCAGCTCGAAGCGCTCGCCCCAGTCGTGGCCGCTGCGGATGCGCTGGTACAGACGCAGCGCGATGCCGCGGGCGGCGTCGAGGTCGGGCGCCTCGACCTGGTAGACGTTCATGCGGTTGAGGATGGGCTCGGGGATCGCGCGTTCGTCGTTCGCGGTGGCGATCCAGATCACCTGGCTGGCGTCGATGGCGACCTCGGCAAACTCGTCGGTGAAGCTCAATGCCGTGTCGATCTCCAGCAGGCTGTACAACGCCCCAAGCGGGTCGTAGGCATGCTCGGCGCTGGCCTTGTCGATCTCGTCGACCACCATCACCGGGTTGGCGTACTGGCCGTCGACCAGCGTCTCGAACACCTTGCCGGGACGGGCTCCTTTCCACTGCGACGAGGCGCCCGACAGCACCCAGCCGGCGGTCATCGAGCTCATCGAGACGAACCCCATGCCGGTGCCCAGCAGGGCCGAGAGCTGGCGCGCGAAGTGGGTCTTGCCGACGCCCGGTGGCCCAAGCAGCAGGGTGGGGGTGATCTCGAGCGCGTCGCGGCTGTCCTGGCACAGCGCCAGCTGGCGCTTCACGTCGTCGAGCACCTCGGCGAAGTTGGGCAGCTCGTCGTACAGATGCTCCATCGCCGGCAACCCGGCGGGCTTGACCTGGAAGCGCTCGGGGCCCTTCTCGAGCATGCGCTCGTAGGTGGCGCGCAGGCTTTCGTGCTCCTTGGGCGGCAGCTTGGTCAGGCGGCGCTCGACGTCGTCGCAGCGGTAGACCGCGCGCATCTTGGCGATCGGGATGTTGCCGCGACTGCGCATGGGAACCAGATCGTGGGAGCTCTTCATGTCAGATCTCTCCAGGTGACCATCGACGCATTTTCATTCAAGCAAACAACGGGCCGGCCGTCACCCCGAATTACGCCCGACTTGTCACGCAAATGAAGGTCGGGTTTCGCCCGCTGTGGGTTGCCCGGCGGGCGCGGTACGTTCAGCGCTTCCCCCGTCGGGGTGACGCGTTGGACCCGGTTCGCGGTGGCGCGGTTCAGCGCACCCAGGTGTTGAGCTGGATGATCGGCAGCAGCACGGCCAGCACGATCAGCATCACCACGCCGCCCATCGCCACGATCAGCAAGGGCTCCAGGATGGTCGCCAGCGCCATGGCGCGGCGCTGCACCTCGCCGCTGAGCTGGGTGGCTGCGCGCGCGAGCATGACCGGCAACTCGCCGGTCTGCTCGCCCAGGCGCGCGAACATCGCCAGCAGGCCGGGGAAGCGCTTGCGCCCGGCCAGCGCCGACGCCAGCGGGGCACCCTCGCGCACCTGCACCAGCGCGTCCATCGCGTCGGCGCGCAGCGCGCGGTTGTTCAGGGTTTCGGCGGCGGCCTGCAGCGCCTTCAGGATCGGCACGCCGGCGCCTGCGAGCATCGCCAGCGTGCCGGAGAAGCGCGCCGCGTTGTAGCCGCGCGCCAGCCGTCCCACCAGCGGCAGGCCCAGCCACATGGCATCGAAGCGCTCGCGAAAGGCCTCGTTGCGCAACGATGCCCACAGCATGCCGCCGCTGCCGATGGCGGCCAGCAGCACCAGCCAGCCCCAATGGCGGACAAAGCTGCTGATGGCCAGCATCGCGGTGGTCAGGAACGGCAGCGCGCGCTTGCCGTGCGCGAACACGCTGGCCACCTGCGGCACGACGTAGGTGACCAGGAAGATCACGATCAACACCGCGATGCCTGACACGATGGCCGGGTACAGCGCGGCGCCGAGCAGCTTGGCGCGCAGCGCCTGGCGCTCCTCCAGGTCGTCGGCGAGTTTCTCCAGCACGGTGCCCAATGCACCGCTTTGTTCACCGGCGGCCACCACCGCGCGGTACACGTCGTCGAACTCGCGCGGCGCGCTGGACAGCGCGCGCGCAAAGGTCGAGCCGGCGTTGACCTCGGCGCGCAGGTGCGCCACCAGGTCGCGCTGGCGCGGGTCTTCGGACTCCTCCGACAGCGCAGTCAGCGCGCGCTCCAGCGGCAGGCCGGCGGCCACGAGGCCCGCGAGCTGGCGCGTCCACACCGCCAGCGAGGTCGCGCTGAAGGTGCGGCGCGTGAAGCGGACCTTGGCATCGCCGCTCAGCTTGGCGGCGACCGCCTCGACCCCGAGGGGCACGAGGCCCTGGCCGCGCAGCTGGGAGCGCACGGCCTTGGCGCTGTCGCCCTCCAGCAGGCCGGTGCGGGCCTTGCCCTGGGCGTCGATGGCTTCGAAACGGTACGCTGGCATATCAGGGACTCATTGCGCTTCGCGCCGGCTCCGTGCGTGCCGGTCCAAGTGGACGCCACGGATCCGGCTTTGCCGTTCCGCTGGCGGCGCCCGCTGGAGGGGGGTGAGCGGGACGGCAAGAGTCCGGGGGACTCTTGCGCGCCAGCGAACGCCGCCAGGCCGCATCGGGGGTGGGTGTTTTCAATCCGGTGTGACGCGCAGCACCTCTTCGAGCGACGTGATGCCGTCGTCGACCAGCCGCTGGCCGTCCTCGCGCATCGGCCGCATGCCTTGCGCCTGGGCTGCGGCGAACAGCTCGCCCTCGGACGCGCGGTTGTGGATCAGCGAGCGCAGCTTGTCGTCGACGCTCATCAGCTCGTAGACGCCGGTGCGGCCCTTGTAGCCCGTCTGCAGGCATTGCTCGCAGCCTACCGGGTGCCAGCGGCCGCCGTCGTCGCTCCGTCGGCAGTGCACGCACAGCTTGCGCACCAGCCGCTGCGCCAGCACGCCCAGCAGCGAGCTGCTCAGCAGGTACGGCTCGACGCCCATGTCGATCAGCCGCGTCACGCTGGAAGGCGCGTCGTTGGTGTGCACGGTGGCCAGCACCAGGTGACCGGTGAGCGAGGCCTGGATCGCGATCTGCGCGGTTTCGACGTCGCGGATCTCGCCGATCATGATGACGTCGGGGTCCTGGCGCAGGAACGCGCGCAGCGCCTTGGCGAACGTGAGGTCGATCTTCGGATTGACCTGCGTCTGGCCGATGCCGGGCAGCTCGTATTCGACCGGATCCTCGACCGTGAGGATGTTGGTGGTCCCCGTCGGCAGCCGCGCCAGCGAGGCGTACAGGGTCGTCGTCTTGCCCGAGCCGGTGGGGCCGGTGACCAGCACGATGCCGTGCGGCTGCTCGATCATGTGCACGAAGCGCTTCATCAGCGCCGCGCTCATGCCGAGGCCTTCGAGCGAGAAGTTGGCGTCGGTCTTGTCGAGCAGGCGCAGCACCGCGCGCTCGCCGTGCGCCGCCGGCAGCGTCGACACCCGCACGTCGACCGCGCGGCCGCCGATGCGCAGGCTGATGCGGCCGTCCTGCGGCAGGCGCTTCTCGGCGATGTCGAGCTCGGCCATGATCTTCAGGCGCGAGATCAGCGCCGCGTGCAGCGCCTTGTTGGGCCGCACCACCTCGCGCAGCGTGCCGTCGACGCGAAAGCGCACCGAACTCGAGCGTTCGTACGGCTCGATGTGGATGTCGCTGGCGCCGTCCTTGGCGGCCTGCGTCAGCAGCGCGTTGAGCATGCGGATGATCGGCGCATCGTCGGCGGCCTCGAGCAGGTCTTCGACTGCCGGCAGCTCCTGCATCAGGCGGCTGAGGTCGACCGCGCTCTCGACCTCGCCCACCACCGCGGCCGCGCTCGACTCGCCGCCGGCGTAGGCGGCCGCGATGCGCTGCGCCAGCGTGCCGGGAGCCTCGCGCTCGAAGCTGGTGACGTCGAACAGTCGGACGACCTCCGACAGCGCGCTGGCGCTGGAATTGTCGGCGGCCCACAGCACGCGCTGGGC
>DATIFD010000036.1:0-2918 GCA_035455385.1 Burkholderiaceae bacterium | reverse complement strand
ATGTTCGCAGGCGGCAGCTACAGCGGCAGTTCGACGCAGTCGGTGACGCTGACCGTCAACGCACCGAGCCCGTTCTCGGCCACCAGCCTGGTCGCCGACACCGGTGCCACCGGTGCACTGACGACCGACACCAACCTGGTCAACGCCTGGGGGATCGCCTTCGGCCCGACTTCACCGGTGTGGGTTGCCAATAACCACTCTGCCACCTCGACGCTGTATGACGGCAACGGCAAGCCGCAGCCTTTCGCGGCGCCGCGCGTCGTTGCACTGCCATCGGGAGCGGGCGGCGTCGATTTCGATGCCACCGGCATCGTCTTCAATCCGACCTCCGACTTCGTTATCACCTCGGGGGCCAACTCGGCGGCAGCGGCCTTCATCTTTGACGGCGAGGGCGGAATGATCGCCGGCTGGTCGTCGAGTGTCGACGCGGCGAGCGCGGTGATCACGTATACCGACGCCGGCGGCGCGATCTACAAGGGCCTGGCGATCGCCAACAACGGCAGCGCCAATTTCCTCTACGCGACTGATTTCCACAACGGCAAGGTCGACGTCTTCGACGCTGCATTCAAGAAGCAGACGCCGACGGCGACGAGCTTCGCGTTCATGGACCCGACGCTGCCCGCCGGCTACGCGCCATTCGGCATCCAGGCGATCAAGAACGGCCCCGGCGGCACGACGCAGATCTACGTCAGCTATGCGATGCCGCAGGGACCCGACAACGTCGACAACCAAAACGGCGCCGGACTGGGGCTGGTCAACGTCTTCGACGCCAACGGCAACCTGGTCAAGCACCTCGTGACAGCCGGCGGCGCGCTCAACGCGCCCTGGGGCATGGCACTCGCTCCGAGCGACTTCGGCACGCTCAGCGGCGCGCTGCTGGTGGGCAACTTCGGTGACGGCCGCATCAACGGCTTCGACCCCGCCACCGGAGCCTTCATTGGCACGGTCGCCAGCGCGTCGGGCGTTCCCTTCGCCTTGCCCGGGCTGTGGGGCATCGCATTCGGCAACGACGCCGCCAACCAGCCGCACAACACGCTCTTCTACGCCGCAGGCCCCAACGACGAGGCCAACGGCGCGTATGGGCGGATTGACGTCGGCGCGAGCGCGCCAGTCCTGAGCGAACCGCCGGTGGTAGCGCTCGCCGCGCCGACGGGCAACCTGTCGGGAACCGTCTCGCTGAGCGCGACGGTTCAGGATCCGATCCGGATCGCCAAGGTGGAGTTCTTCGTCAATGGATCGACTTCGATCGGCGTCGCGACGACCGCGCCGTACACGATCACCTGGGACACGACCCAGATCGCCGACGGCAGCGCGACGCTCACTGCCACGGCCACCGACGCCGATGCCAACGTCGGCACTTCGCCTGTGGTGAACGTGAATGTCGCCAATGCCGCACCCGCGCCAGCGACCCTTTCGCAGATTCAGGCGCAGGTGTTCACGCCGATCTGCTCGGGTTGCCACAACGGCTCGCAACCGCCCGGCGGTGCGCTGCCGGGGTCGCAGAACCTGAGCAACGGCAGTGCCTTTGCCGCGCTGGTCGGGGTCGCGAGCCAGGAGCAACCCGCCCTGATGCGGGTCAAGCCCGGTGACCCGGCCAACAGCTACTTGATCCAGAAGCTCGAGGGCGCGGCCAGCATCTCCGGAGTGCGCATGCCCTTCGGCGGACCGTACCTCGCCCAGGCGACCATCGACCAGATCAAGTCGTGGATTGCAGCAGGGGCGCCGAACGACTGAAGTCAAGCGTTCAGGGCCCGCCAGGGCCACGGCGCGTTTGCCGTGGCCCTCGTTGCGTCGGACCAGGCGCTGAAGATCCGACTTCGGGGTAAGCTGGCGCGACCGTGCCGTCCCGCTGTGCGGACGGCGTGACTCGCATGAAGGCCCGTGATCCGACGAGCCCAACGACCATTGGCCGCCTGGCTTGCCGCCTTGGCGCTCGCCGGCTCCAAAGCCTTTGCCGCCGACCCCTGGGGCGGCGCGCTGACCTTGACCACCGACTACATATTTCGTGGCGTCTCGCAGAGCAATGGGAACCCCGCCGCACAAGTGGACCTTCACGCGCGATCACCCGCGGGCTGGTTCGCTGGCGCCTGGTCCTCGACGGCCAATCCGCCCCCGAGCTATGCCGGTAGCCCTGAGGTCGACCTCTATGCCGGATTCGGCAGGCCGCTGTCGGATCGCTGGGTCGCGACGCTCAGCGTGGTCCGCTACCTGTACCCAAACGCGTCGCCGTCCAGTCACTACGATGCTTCAGAGCTGTCGGGGACGCTTCGCTTTGACGACTGGCTCGCGTTGTCGGCCGCCGTCTCCCCGGATGCGAGGCGCTATTCGGTCCAGGGCTGGTCGGCGCGGGGTGAAACCCGCTCGTGCGAGGCCTCACTGCGACAACCGGTATTTGGGGCGGTCTCGATCGTCGCCGCACTCGGCTACTACGACACGCAGGCCCTGCTCGGCGAGTCGTACCGCGCCTGGGATGGGGGGCTGACGACGCACGCGGGGCCTGTCGAGCTGGCGTTGCTGCGCTTCGGCGTCGACGCGGCCGCCCGCCGCCTTTTCGGCTCTGATGCCGCCGACGGGCACTGGGTGCTGACCGCCACGTGGCGATTCTGAAACCCGATTGAACCAAGACATCGTCTGGCGGGCACACACGGCAACACCGTTGAAGGTCCCCTCCGGATGCGCAGCGTGAAGCTCGTCTACGATCGCGATCGCGAGCCCAAAAGCGACAACCATGCGGGCTACGATGACGCCCGCGATCGGCTGTGGGTGCAGCGCATCGCGGCGCGCGACTGCAGCGCATTGGAGGCGATGTACTCACACTACTACCGCCGCTTGGCGCGCTTCCTGACGCGCCTGACGTATCGCTACGAGCTGGCCGAAGAAATCATCAACGACACGATGTGGATCGTGTGGCAGCAGGC
>DATIFD010000035.1:0-2817 GCA_035455385.1 Burkholderiaceae bacterium | reverse complement strand
AGCGGATCGTTGCGGGTCTTCGACTCGATCACATGGAAGGCCCCGTAGAGCGCGCGCTCGGCGGTGCTCTTCTTGCCGTCGTTCATGATCACGTTGGTGAAGCGACCCACGAGCCGATCCCCGTACTTCGGGTCCGGCAGGGTCCGCCTCTTCTGGACGACGCGACGCCTCGGCATGTTTCGCTTCGCTCCTCTCGGGCCCGCCGCGCGCGCGGGCCCGGCGCATCACTTGGGCCGCTTGGCCCCGTACTTCGAGCGGCTCTGGTGGCGGTCCGCCACGCCGAGCGTGTCGAGCGTGCCGCGCACGATGTGGTAGCGGACGCCCGGCAGATCCTTCACGCGGCCGCCGCGCACGAGCACCACCGAGTGCTCCTGCAGATTGTGGCCCTCGCCGCCGATGTACGAAATGATCTCGAAGCCGTTGGTCAGGCGCACCTTGGCCACCTTGCGCAGCGCCGAGTTCGGCTTCTTCGGCGTGGTGGTGTACACGCGCGTGCACACGCCGCGACGCTGCGGCGAGTTCTGCATGGCGGGCGATTTGCTCTTGGTCGCTTCGACCTTGCGGCCAAGGCGCACGAGCTGGTTGATGGTGGGCATGTCTTGACGCTTCCGGTGAATGTTCGCTCTTAGGTTTCCGGCTCGAATACCCTTGGCGCCCGGTGGCGTCGGCGCCCCCCCGACTGCCCCAACTGGCAATGGGATTGGGCGCATGGCCCGGGTCGCTCGACAAAGAGCGCGGCAGAATCTGCCGAAAAGCTGCGGATTATATGCTGCCGTCGGAGATCGTCACAAGGCTTGAGGCTTCCGCCACGCAGGCCCGTACCGCCATCGAGCCCCTGCGCGTCGTGCTCGACACCAACGCCGTGCTCGACTGGCGCGTGTTCGGCGACCCGGATGCGCTGGCGGTCGGGGCAGCCATCGAGCAGCGGCGGCTGCAGTGGCTGACCACACCGCGCATGCTGGCCGAGTTGAGCGCCGTGCTCCAACGACCGCTGCCCGCACACTGGGAACCGGCGCGCAAGCTTGCACTAACTATTGATCTGGCGGCATCGGCGGTCGTCTGTTCCGAGCCGGCCCGCGCGGTCACCCTGGCCTGCCGCGATGCCGGCGATCAGGTCTTCATCGACCTCGCCCATGCAATGAGCCCGGTCGTACTCCTGACCCGTGACCGCGCACTGCTCGCCTTGCGACGCCGCGCCAGCCACCACGGCATCGAGATCAGCACGGCCGCCGCATGGCGGCCGCAGTGGGATGGCCTCCCCCGGCGGACTTCAAAGAGTGGGGACCGGCCATGGCGATCATGAAAAAGGCGGCCCGCAGGCCGCCTTGAGGAACCACTGACCGGGCGGCGAACCGCCCGTTGTTGTTGTTGCTCTATTCGGTCGTCTCGCCGCCCGCGGCTGCCGCGGTGGCGGCATCGACGCTGGCCAGCTGGGCAGCGGCCAGCTCTTCGGCCTCCTGCAGCGCGATGGCACGACGCTCGGACTCGTCCATCTCCTCCTTGGTCTTGCGCGCCTGGTGGTACGCCATGCCGGTGCCCGCCGGAATCAGGCGGCCGACGATGACGTTCTCCTTCAGGCCACGCAGCTCGTCGCGCTTGCCCATGATTGCCGCCTCGGTCAGCACCCGCGTGGTCTCCTGGAACGAAGCCGCCGAGATGAACGAGTCGGTCGACAGGCTGGCCTTGGTGATGCCCAGCAGCAGATCGGTGTAGGTGGCCGGCAGCTTGTCGTCGGCGCGCAGGCGGTCGTTGGTGTCGAACAACTCCGAACGCTCGACCTGCTCGCCGGCGATGTAGTTGCTGTCGCCCGGGTTGGCCACCGCCACCCGACGCAGCATCTGCCGCACGATCACTTCGATGTGCTTGTCGTTGATCTTCACGCCCTGCAGGCGATAGACGTCCTGCACCTCGTCGACGATGTAGCGCGCCAGCTCCTCGACGCCGAGCAGCCGCAGGATGTCCTGCGGGTCCGCCGGGCCGTCGACGATCAGTTCGCCTTTGTTCACCACCTGGCCTTCGTGCACCAGGATGTTCTTCTCCTTCGGCACCAGCTCTTCGTAGACCTTGCCGTCGGGGTCGGTGATCTGAAGGCGCACCTTGCCCTTGGTCTCCTTGCCGAACGACACCGTGCCGGTGATCTCCGCCAGCGTCCCCTTGTCCTTCGGGCTGCGCGCCTCGAACAGCTCGGCCACCCGCGGCAGACCGCCGGTGATGTCGCGTGTCTTCTGGCCTTCGACCGGAATGCGCGCCAGCACCTCGCCGGGCGCCAGGTCCTGCCCGTCGCGGATCTGGATCAGCGCGCCGACCGGGAAGCCGATCGTCACCGAGTGGTCGGTGCCGGGGATCTTCACCTCCTGGGCCATGCTGTCGAGCAGCTTGACCTGCGGGCGCACGACCTTGGCCGCGCCGCGGCGCTTCGGGTCGATCACCACCAGCGTCGACAGGCCGGTGACCTCGTCGACCTGCTTGGCCACGGTGACGCCTTCCTCGACGTTCTCGAACTTCGCGCGACCGGCGAACTCGGTGATGATCGGACGCGTCAGCGGATCCCACGTCGCCAGCACGGTGCCGGCCTTGATCGGCTGGTCGGCCTTGACGTTGAGCGTCGCGCCGTACGGCACCTTGTGGCGCTCGCGCTCGCGGTGGTGGTTGTCGAGGATGATCACCTCGCCGGAGCGCGCGATGACGACCAGCTCGCCCTTCGCGTTGGTGACGTAGCGCATCTGCGCCGAGAAGCGCGCGGTGCCCGCCGACTTGCTCTCGAGCTGCGAGGCCGCCGCCGTCCGCGACGCCGCGCCGCCGATGTGGAACGTCCGC
>DATIFD010000034.1:0-4645 GCA_035455385.1 Burkholderiaceae bacterium | reverse complement strand
TGGCCTTGCCCACCTGCAGATGCAGCATGGCCCCGCCTTCCCACCAGCCGGGGTAATAATAATACTTTGCGGCCTTGTGCAGCCCGAGCTTCTCGTCGTCGTACGGGCCCACCCACTCGGCGGCGTCGATCGTGCCCTTTTCGAGTGCCTGGTAGATCTCGCCGCCCGGGATGTTCTGCGGCACCGCGCCGATGCGCTCGCAGACCTTGCCGGCAAAGCCGCCGACGCGGAACTTCAGGCCCTTGAAGTCGGCCAGCGACGTGATCGGCTTGCGGAACCAGCCGCCCATCTGGGCACCGGTGTTGCCCATCGGGAAGTTGATGATGTTGTAGCTCTTGTAGAAATCGCGCATCAGCTTCAGGCCGTTGCCCTCGTACATCCACGCGGTCATCTGGCGGGCGTTCAGCCCGAACGGGATGGCGCAGCCGATGGCGAAGGTCTCGTCCTTGCCGAAGAAGTAGTACGGCGCCGTGTTGCACATCTCGACGGTGCCGTTCTGCACGCCGTCGACCACGCCGAACGCGGGCATCAACTCGCCCGCCGCGTGGGTGGAGATCTGGAACTTGCCGCCCGTCATGTCGCTGACCTTCTTGGCGAACACGTCACACACGCCGAACAGCGTATCGAGCGACTTCGGGAAGCTCGAGGCGATGCGCCAGCGAATGTTCGCCTGCGCGTGCACGATTGCCGGCGCGGCACCGGCCGCCAGCACGCCGGCCATGCCGGCATTTCGCACGAAGGAACGACGTTCCATTGATATCTCCTGGTTGGAAACTGCGGGGAATGATCGACGCGATTTTAGGAGGGTCACCCTGCCGCCCGACCCGGATTTACCCCGGAGCGGCCGGTCCGCGTGCGTCCGCTGCCGGCCAGCGTCATGCGCGGGAACAGCAGCGAGCCCGACGTCTTGCCACCGCTGGTGTACTCGTCGGCCCCAAGCGCAGCCGCCTCGCGCAGCATGCCGCGCAGGTTGCCGGCAATCGTCACCTCGTGCACCGGGTGCACGATCCGCCCGTCCTCGACCCAGAAGCCCGCGGCGCCGCGCGAATAGTCGCCGGTGACCAGGTTGACGCCCTGCCCCATCAACTCCGTGACGAAGAGGCCGCGGTGGAGCCTGCGCAACATGGCATCCAGGTCGTCGCCAGGCTGCGTGAGCCGGCTCGACAGGCGCAGGTTCTGTGCACCACCGGCGTGCCCGGTGGTGCGCAGCCCCAGCTTGCGGGCCGAGTAGCTCGACAGGAAATAGCTGCGCACCACGCCGCCGTCGACCACGCGGCGCCGGGTGGTGCGCACGCCTTCGTCGTCGAACGGCGCGCTCGCCTTGCCCTTGGGCTGGTGCGGATCCTCGTCGAGGTCGAGGTGGTCGGCCATCACCGGTGTGCCCAGACTGTCGAGCAAGAACGTGGCCTTGCGGTACAGCGCGCCGCCGCTGATCGCCTGCACGAAGCTGCCGATCAGCCCGGCCACCAGCGGCGATTCGAACAGCACCGGCACCTCGCGTGTGCCGACCTTGCGCGCGTGCAGCCGCGACAGCGCACGCTCGGCTGCGTAGCGACCCACCGCCTCGGGTGAAGCCAGCTCGGCGGCGTCTCGCATCGAGCTGTACCAGGCGTCACGCTGCATGCCGGCGCCGCGCCCGGCGATCGGGGCCACCGAGATCGAATGCCGTGAGCTGGCATAGCCGCCGCGAAAGCCGCGGCTGTTGCCGGCCCAGAAATGCGACTGCTGCGCCGATACCCCCGCACCCTCGGAGTTGGTGATGTTGCGGTCGGTCTCGAACGCCGCCGCTTCGCAGCGTCGTGCCAGCTCCGCGGCAGCATCGGCATCGATCGCCCACGGATGGAACAGATCCAGGTCGCGCGCAGCCTCCCGCGGCGTGGCGATGTCCGCCGGCTCCGGTAGGCCCGCGGCCGGGTCCTCGGCCGTGAAGCGGGCGATGTCGTACGCCGCGCGCACCGTTTGCTCGATCGCCTGGGGCGAGAAGTCCGAGCTGCTGGCGTTGCCGCGCCGCTGGCCGACGAACAACGTGACGCCCAGCGACTTGTCGCGGTTGCGCTCGACGTTTTCGAGCGCGCCCTTGCGCACCGACACCGACAGGCCACAGCCTTCGGACACTTCGACCGCGGCCTCGCTCGCGCCCAGGTCCTTGGCGTGCCGCAGCACGTCCTCCACCAGCGACTGAAACTGCTCGCGGGAATAGGCAAAGCCTTGCGGGTCTGTGGCCATCGGCACATGTGCACGAGCCCATCGCTCGCGCTGATTGAGGTCCCAACTATCATAGCGACCCCGCCTGCCGTGCCTCACTGCGATTTCGATGCTCATGCGCCGTGCCGATTCATCCGCCAGCGCACAGGATGTCGCGCTCGCCGACCAGCGACCGAGCAAGACCCAGCTCAAGCAGCAGATGCAAGAGCTGCAAGCCCTGGGCCAGGCCTTGACCAGGTTGCCGGCTGACCGTCTGCATGCGTTGCAGTTGCCCGAGCGGCTGCGCGATGCGATCGACGAGTTCAAGCGAACGCGCTCGCACGAGGGACGCCGCCGTCAACTGCAATTCATCGGCAAGCTGATGCGCGGTGTCGACGCCGAGCCGCTGCGCGCCGCGGTCGCTGCCGAGCGCCTCGGCCCGGCCAACGCGGCGCTGCAGCTGCACGAGGCCGAGCGCTGGCGTCTCGAGCTCGTGAACGACGACGCCGCGCTCGACCTCTGGTCCGCTGCCCACCCCGACACAGACCTGCGCCGGCTGCGCGCGCTCGTGCTGGCCGCGCGGCGCGACGCCGCGCTGCCGCCGCAACAGCGCCACGGGCATGCGTGGCGGGAGCTGTTCCAGTTCGTCAAACTCCATCTGCGGCCCGACACCCCATGAACGAATTCGACTCGGTACGCATCGGCCTGGTCTCCGTCAGCGACCGCGCATCCGCGGGCGTCTACGAAGACAAGGGCTTGCCCGCGCTGCAGCAGTGGTTGCAGCGCGCACTGCGCAATCCGGTGCAGTGGGAATCGCGCCTGATTCCGGACGAGCAGACACGGATCAGCGAGACGTTGCGCGAGCTGGTCGATCGCGTGCACTGCAACCTGGTGCTGACCACCGGTGGCACCGGACCCGCGGCCCGCGACGTGACCCCCGAAGCCACGCTGGCGGTGGCCGACCGGGTGATGCCCGGCTTCGGCGAACAGATGCGGCAGATCTCGCTGCGCTTCGTGCCCACCGCGATCCTGTCGCGCCAGGTGGCGGTGGTCCGCGGCAGTGCGCTGATCATCAACCTGCCGGGGCAACCGAAATCGATCGCCGAGACACTCGAGGGCCTACCGACCGCGACGCCGCCGGTGCCGGGAGTTTTTGCCGCAGTGCCCTACTGCATCGATCTGATCGGCGGGCCGTACCTCGAGACCGATCCGGTGGTCTGTGCGGCGTTCCGGCCCAAGTCGGCCCAGCGCCCGCCCCGTCCGGTGTGACGGGACACGCCGCAAGGCGTCGGGTCACTTGACCAGGCGATTCAAAGCAGCTGCGTCGAACGACTCGGTCGTGTGCGCGTCCTGCGGCACGCACTGCACCGCCGGCAACTCACGGGCGCGCTCGGAGAGCTTCTCGATGGCCTGCCACAGCAGCGCGATCTGATGCTCGTGCCCCGCGGCGTTGTCGATCAGCCCCTTCATCGCCAGCGCCACCGGGTCGTCACCCTGCGTCACGCCGTAAGCGGAGAAGCCCATCTTGGCGGCCACCCGCTCGCGCAGCGCTTCGCTGCCCTTGACGAGGATGCGCGCCGGAATGCCCACCGCGGTGGCACCGGCGGGTACCGGCTGCAGCACCACCGAATTGGCGCCGACCCGTGCGCCGTCGCCCACCGTGAAGCTGCCCACCACCTTGGCGCCGGCGCTGACGATCACGCCGCGCCCGAGCGTCGGATGGCGCTTGGTGCCCGGCGTCAGCGATGTGCCGCCGAGAGTGACGCCTTGGTAGATCGTGCACTCGTCGCCGATCTCGGCGGTCTCGCCGACGACCACGCCCATGCCGTGATCGATGAAAACGCGCCGTCCGACCGTGGCCCCGGGATGGATCTCGATGCCGGTCAGCCAGCGGCCGTAGTGCGAGATGAAGCGACCGAGCCACTTCCAGCCACGCAGCCAGGCAGCGTGCGCCCAGCGATGCATCACCAGCGCATGCAGGCCGGGGTAGCACGTCAACACCTCCCAGGTCGAGCGTGCGGCCGGGTCGCGCTCGCGGATGCAGGCGACGTCTTCGCGCAGGCGGTCGAACATCAGGGCGTGCTCGGGTGGTGGAATCGTTCGCAGTGTATGCGCGCGGCGCGAAACCTGCGCCGCGACAAGGCTATCCGCGCACCCGACGGCCCGCTGCGCGGGCGATGCCCCGCAGGATGTGAAGCTCCTCGCGGCGCAGTTGAGCCCGATTGAGCAACTGGTTCAGGCGTGGCATCAGGCGCTTCGGGGTGGCGGGGTCGAGAAAGCCGATGGCCTGCAACACATCCTTCCAGTGGGCCAACGCTGCCTCCACCTCGGCGGCGTCGGCAATCTCGGGGTCCAGCGTGCGCGGCAGCACGTCGAACCCGCCGAGCGCCTGGCGCCATTCGTACGCGATCAGCTGCACCGCCTGCGCGAGGTTGAGCGACCCGAAGTCTGGCGCCGTCGG
>DATIFD010000033.1:0-2182 GCA_035455385.1 Burkholderiaceae bacterium | reverse complement strand
AACAACTGCTCGGGCAAGCACGCCGGGTTCCTGTGCGTCGGCTGCCTGATGGCCCGCGCGCAGGGGCGCGACGCGCGCGAGTTCGTGCGCGGCTATGTGCGCGCCGAGCACCCGGTGATGCGCGAGGTCGGCGCCGCGCTGCAGGCAGCCACCGGCTGCGACCTGTCGCGCGCGCCGATCGGCACCGACGGTTGCTCGATCCCGACCTACGGCATCGCGCTGGCTCAGCTGGGGCTGGCCTTCGCGCGCGTGGCCACCGGCATCGGCCTCAGCCCGGAGCGGGCGCGCGCCGCGGCGCGCCTGCGCACGGCGGTGGCCAAGGCACCGTTCTTCGTGGCCGGCAGCGGGCGCTTCGACACTCGCGTGATGGAGCGGCTCGGGCAGCGCGTGTTCTGCAAGGTCGGCGCCGAGGGCGTGTTCTGCGCCGCGCTGCCCGAACAGGGGCTGGGGGTGGCGATCAAGATCGACGATGGCAACAACGCACGCGCGGCCGAAGTGGTGATGGCCGCGGCGATCGAATCGCTGGTGCGGCTGGACGACGACGAGCGCGCCTTCGTGCACGGCCTGAGCGACGTGACGCTGAAGAACTGGAACGGCATCGAGGTCGGCGCGCTGCGCGCCACCGACGCCCTGCGCACTGCCCTGGCCGCGACGCTCTGACCGCGGTGCACCCTGGCCCCGGCCAGGCCGCTACCCCCTGGACCGCAGGCAGACGCCGCATGCGCGGCCGTCGTTTGAACCGGCGCCGCTCCCGCCGCAACCCACGTCCGAAGCCCTGCCGGTCGGACCGCGGGCGTGAGGAGAAGACGATGAATCGCGACAAGCTGCTGATGTTCGCCGCCCTGCTGATGGCCTGCGCAGGCTTCGTCATGCTCAGCCAGTCGGTGCATGCCGGCGCCCACGACTGGGCGGTGCGCACGGCCGACCTCGGCCCTGCCCGCTGACCGGAGCACGCCATGTTCGCCCCCACCGCCTGCATCACACCGACCCGGCTGCCGACGCTGATGTGGTCGCTGGCCGCTGCCCTGCTGCTGCTGAGCGCCTTTGCGCCCGCATTCGCGGCGCCGAACGCAAGCGACGCGACGCGCGTCGCGCTCGTCACTGCAGCCGGTATTCGGTGAGCTCGAAGGTCGTCGCTTCGCGCAATGCGCTGCCGGCGTAGGCCGACACCTGGTACTTGACGATGCGCCGCACGTCCGGCGCGTACCACACCACGTATTCGGCGCGCAGCGGGCCGCGGCCGCGCGCATTCGCGGCGTGACCGCTCAGCACGAGCTTGCGCGCGCGGAAGCGCCCGGCGCCGACGACCACCTCCTCCTCGCCCTGCCAGCTCGGCTTCAGCGTCATCGAGACCGCATCGATCGATCGCTGCTGCGGGCCGATCGCGGTGCCCGGCGGCGTGGCGGAAGCCTGCAGATACGGTGCGAACTCCGGCGGCGCGGCACTCCAGTCGGGCAGCGGGTTGAATGCCGCCCTCAGCGGCACCAGCGTCGTGCGCACCTTGGCATCGGCGGTGGTGGTCCAGGTCTCGGCGACCCTGTCGTCGCTGACCGCGTCGACGCGCGCGGTGACGAACAGGTCGCCGAAGCGGAACCGGTCGGTCACGCGGTAGCGCCAGGTGTCGCCGACCCTCGGCATCAGCGGCGCGCGCGGGTCGGTGCTCGCCACCGGTGCCGACAACTCGGCGACGCGAGTGCGCGCCGCATCGGCGAAGCGGCCCTTGGGGTACTGGCGCAGGTAGGCGCGGAAGTCGTCCGCGCGGCCGCCGCGCTGCACGCTCGCCCACAGCGCCAGCTCGGCGTTGTCGTCCGGCACCTCGGCGACTTCGCTGCTGGCGTTGATGCCCGGCACGAACGCGAACTCGCCGAGCAGCGACGAATGCTCCCACGGCACCTGCATCTGGTTCGACTCGCGCACCACCGCTTCGCGCACGCGCTTGAACATCAGCTCCACCGGCAGACCCGGCGTCAGCATGTTCTTCGCCAGCTGCGCGGTGTAGAGGCTGTTGCCCCTCTGGGGGCCGATGCCGTCGGGCGCCTGCTTGCCCGGCGCCGTGGCATAGGCCAGGAAGGTGCCGACCGGCGCGTCCATCTGTGCCAGACCCTGCAACACGACACCGGAGGAGCGCTTGGCGAAGGGGTTGTCGCGGCAGGCGTCGAGGATCACCACGTTGACGCGGCTC
>DATIFD010000032.1:0-2968 GCA_035455385.1 Burkholderiaceae bacterium | reverse complement strand
CCGTTCGCGGGCCACGGGCGTCATCGTGCGAGCGAAGGTCATTTGCAAAAATGCAGTACAACTTCATTTTTGCATGCCGGCCCTCGCCGGGCAAGTACCGACCGTGCCGTCGGTCCGAAGCGCCCTGCGGCTTGCGGCCGGGCCGCTACCGCCCGCGCCCGACGCCGTGGTATTCGATCCCCATCTCGCGAGATAGCGCGCCGCGGTGGTGTGCGAGGCGCCGCCGAGCGCCAACCCCAGTTGCGGCACATTGAAGAGCTGGCCCTACAAGTGTTTTGCTGTTTCAAAGTATGATTTTGAATCAGCAAAACCAGCAATGGACACCAACTCCCGCTCGCCCCCGCCATACCGGCCCAGGACCGCCGCGTCGCTGCTGAGCGGATACCTCCGCGGCTACCCGGTGGTGGTGGTCACGGGGCCGCGCCAGGCCGGCAAGAGCACGCTGCTGGCGCACGAGCTGCCGACGTGGCGGCAGGTGTCGTTGGAGGATCCGGACACGCGCGCGCAGGCCAGAGAAGACCCGCGCGGCTTTCTCGCCCGCCACGGGCAGCCGCTGGTGATCGACGAGGCCCAGCATGCGCCAGAGCTCTTCTCGTACCTGCAGACCGCGGTGGACCGCCGCGCGACAACCGGGCAGTACGTGTTGTCCGGCTCGCAGAACCTGGCTCTCGTCGCACGCGTTTCACAGAGCCTTGCCGGACGTGCCGCGCTGGTCGAGCTGCTCCCCTTTTCCGTGAGCGAACTTGACCGGTCCTGGCTCGATGAAGCGAGCCTGAGCCGCGCGCTCTGGGCCGGCTGCTTTCCCGCCGTCCACGTGCGCTCGCTGCAGCCCGCCAGCTACTACGCCAACTACACGGCAACCTATGTCGAGCGCGACGTCAGGCAGATCACCCAGGTGCACGATCTGCTGCAGTTCCAGCGCTTCGTCCGGTTGTGCGCCGGTCGCATCGGCCAGCTCCTCAATCTGTCCGCGCTCGCCGCCGACGCCGGCATCAGCCAGCCCACGGCCAGCGCGTGGCTCTCCGTGCTCGAGGCCGGCTACCTGGTGCGTCGGCTCGCGCCTTACCACGTCAACTTCGGCAAGCGCCTGGTCAAGGCACCCAAGCTGTATTTTGTCGACACGGGGCTTGCGGCATGGCTGCTCGGCATCCAATCTGCCGACGTGCTGGAAGCGCATCCGCTGCGGGGGGCGCTGTTCGAGAACTGGGTGGTGATGGAGGCCGTCAAATATCGCGTCCATCGGGGCGACATGCGCCCGCTGTACTTCTGGCGCGACAACATCGGAACCGAGGTTGACCTGGTGCTGGAAGAAGGTGCGTCGTTGACGGGGGTGGAAATCAAGAGCGGTCAGACCTTGGCGAGCGACATGGTGCGCCACTTGCATGCATGGCAGCGACACACGGCGACGGGTGCGCCCCGGCGAGCGGCACTCGTCTACGGCGGCGACGACGCGTTCGAGCGCTGGGGCGTGCAGGTGGTCGGCTGGCGCGAGTTGTCGCGGATCGGTTGATGCCAATCCGACTCTGCCTCGACCGCTCTCGGCACGGCGCAAGCTGTATGGCTGCATTTTCACCACGCGATGGTGAAAATGCAGAGTTCTACCCACGCCCGATGCCGTGGTACTCGATGCCCATCTCGCGCATCAGCGCCGGGTCGAACAGATTGCGTCCGTCGAAGACCACCGGCTGCCTGAGCGTGGCCTTGATCGCGTCGAAGTCCGGGCTGCGGAACTCCTTCCACTCGGTGACGATGATCAGCGCGTCGGCGCCGGTGAGCGCAGCGCTGCTGCCCGACGCGTAGTCGAGCGCCTTCACGCCGCCGAGGTGACGCCTGGCCTCGGTCATCGCCACGGGGTCGTAGGCCGCGACCGATGCGCCGTGTTCGGTGAGCCCTTTGATCACGGCGATGCTCGGTGCCTCGCGCATGTCGTCCGTGCCCGGCTTGAACGCCAAGCCCCAGACGGCGAAGCGCCTGCCGGCCAGGTCGGCGCCGAAGCGCGCCACCACCTTGTCGACCAGCGCGTGCTTCTGCCGCTCGTTCACGGCCTCCACGGCGCCCAGCACGCGCAGCTGCAGGCCCGCCTGCTCGCCGGTGTGCATCAGCGCCTTCACGTCCTTGGGAAAGCACGACCCGCCGTACCCGCACCCCGGATAGAGAAACTGCGTGCCGATGCGCGGGTCGCTGCCGATGCCCTGGCGCACCAGCTCGATGTCGGCGCCCACGCGCTCGGCGAGGTTGGCGATCTCGTTCATGAAGCTGATGCGCGTGGCCAGCATCGCGTTGGCCGCGTACTTGGTGAGCTCGGCGCTGCGCCGGTCCATCACCAGCAGGCGGTCGCGGTTGCGCAGGAACGGGCCGTACAGCGCGCGCATCAGGTGGATCGCGCGCTCGTCGTCGGTGCCAATCACCACGCGGTCGGGCTTCATGAAGTCGTCGATCGCGGCGCCTTCTTTCAGGAACTCGGGGTTCGACACCACCGCGAAGGCCACGTCGACGCCACGCTCGGCGAGTGCCCTGCGAACCGCGGCTTCCACGGTGTCGCCGGTGCCCACCGGCACCGTGCTCTTGTCGACGATGAGCTTGTAGTCGGTCATGCGTCGGCCGATCGATTGCGCCGCGGCCACCACGTGGCTCAGGTCGGCCGAGCCGTCTTCGCCCGGCGGCGTGCCGACCGCGATGAAGATGATCGTGCCGTGCTGGACCGCGGCGTCCTGGTCGGTGGTGAACTGCAGGCGCCTGGCCGCGGCGTTGCGCTCGATCAGCGGCTCCAAGCCGGGCTCGTGGATCGGCACGCCGCCGCCTTGCAACAGCGCGATCTTCTTTGCGTCGACGTCGAGGCACACCACGTGGTTGCCCATTTCGGCCAGGCAGGCGCCGGTGACGAGGCCGACGTAGCCGGAGCCGAACACAGTGATTTTCATGATTGAACGGTGACCAGCCGGTGCAGTGCGACGAGGTGCACATTGTC
>DATIFD010000031.1:0-6363 GCA_035455385.1 Burkholderiaceae bacterium | reverse complement strand
CACAGCGCCGGCCCCATGAAACGGTCGGCCTCGGTGATCATCACCCTCAGGTCCTGCAGCATGCCGCTGGGTGTCGTCATCGCGCACATCCTCCTCGCTGGCGTTCCATGACGCCACACCATAGAAGCCGTCGGGGGTGCGACCTCAGCTGATCACTTCATCCGCCCGCAGCAGCAGCGACTGCGGAATCACCAGCCCCAGCGCCTTGGCCGTCCTGAGGTTGAGCACGAACTCGAACTTTGTCGGCTGTTCCACCGCCAGGTCGCCCGGCTTGGCCCCCTTGAGAATCCGGTCGACGAATCCGGCAGCGCGGCGCCAGATTTCCGGAATGTCGGCGCCATAGGACATCAAGCCGCCTGCCGCGGCCGGCAGGCGCTGAACGTAGACCACCGGCAGACGCGCTTTCATTGCCGCCTCGTTGATGCGATTGAACTGGTACAGCCCGAGCGAACTCACCACCAGCACGCCACCCACGCGCGCCTCGGCAGCCGCCTGCATGGCAGGCCGAATGTCCTCGGCCTTCTGCACTTCCATGACGCGCAGGGTCCAGCCTCGCGCGCTCGCGGCGGCCCGGGTCATGGGCAGGAACCAGCGCGCCGCCGGATCGAGCAGCACCCCCAGCGTGCTTGCGCCGGTCACCGCGTTGAGCAGCTCCAGCCGCTTGCCCATGAGCTCGGCCGACTGATTGCTCAGTCCGGTGAAGTTGCCTCCGGGCTTGGCGAGGCTGCGCACGAACCCCTCGCCCTCCGGATCTTCTGCGGCGGCCATCACCACAGGCATGGGTGGATTGGCTTGCTTGAGCGCGTGGAGCACCGGGCCCGCCGCAACGATGGCCTGCAGTGGCAAGCGCACGAGCTCGGCCGCCAAGGCGGGATAGAGATCGAAACGGCCCTCGGCGCCGCGCGGTTCGGTCACGTACTGGCTGCCGAACTCATAGCCGAGCTCGTGCATGCCGCGCGCGAATCCAGCGCTCGGCGCATTGCGCGGATGGGCGCCCGACATATCGGCGCCGCTGCCAGTCACTGCGAACAACCCGATTCGATACGGCGGCCGCGCCGACCGCGCGCCAGCCCACATTGACAAGCATGCCGCGGGAAAACAAGCAAGAAGCCGTCGGCGGGTGGTCATCAGACCTCGCGGTGGCCGCGTAACCATTGCGGACGAGGCGGCGGCCTCGATGGCATGCTGCAAGTCCGCGTCCACAGCGGCACTCCATGGGCACATTGCCTACCCCTTCTTTGCCACCAGCGTCAGGATGTCGTAGCTCGCCACCACCTCGCCGTTCTGGTTGGTGACCTCCACGTCCCACGCGACGACGCCCTGCCCCACGCCCTTGGCGTCCTTGCGGTTGCGGTCGATCTTGCGCTTGCAGGTCAGCCGCGCCTGGATGGTGTCGCCGATGCCGACGGGCTTGACGAAGCGCAGCGTGTCGAGGCCGTAATTGGCCAGCACCGGGCCCGGTGCCGGGCTGACGAAGAGGCCCGCGGCGGCCGAGAGCACGAAGTAGCCGTGCGCGATGCGCTTGCCGAACGGGCTCTCCTTGGCCGCGATCTCGTCGAAGTGCATGTAGAAGTAGTCGCCCGAGATGCCGCCAAAGGCGACGATGTCGGCCTCGCCGACGGTGCGGCGGTGCGTGAGCAGCGTGTCGCCCACCTGCAGGTCTTCGAAGTGGCGGCGGAACGGGTGCACGTCGCTCTCGCGCAGCCTGGCGCCGCGCATGTACTCGCCGCTGACCGCGGTGATCATCGAGGGTGACCCCTGCAGCGCGGCGCGCTGCAGGTAGTGCGTGACCGCGCGGATGCCGCCCAGCTCCTCGCCGCCGCCGGCACGGCCCGGGCCGCCGTGCTTCAGCCCCGGCAGCGGGCTGCCGTGGCCGGTGGATTCCACCGCCGCCTCGCGGTCGAGCACGAGGATGCGGCCGTGCAGGGCCGCGAGCTGCGGCACCACGGCCGCGGCCACCTGCGGGCTCTTGGTGACCAGCGTGCCCACCAGGCTGCCGCGGCCGCGCGCGGCCAGCGCAACGGCGTCGTCGACGTTGTCGTACGGCATCAGCGTGCTCACCGGGCCGAACGCCTCGACGTCGTGCGCCGCGTGGCTCGCGGGGTTCCTGGCGAGCAGCAGCGTCGGCGAGAAGAATGCGCCTTCGGCGACGCCGGCGCCCACCGGCGCGAAGGCGTGCGTGCCGGCGCCGTAGACGATCTCGGCGCCCTTGCTCAGCTCGGCGACGCGCTCGGCGACGTCTTTCACCTGCGCGTGCGACGCCAGCGCGCCCATGCGCACGTTCTCGATCGTGGGGTCGCCGACCACGGTCTTGGCCAGCCGCGCGGCGAGGCGCTCGGCCACCGCGCCGAGGTGGGCGCGCGGCACGATCGCGCGGCGAATCGCGGTGCACTTCTGGCCGGCCTTGACCGTCATCTCGCGCACCACCTCCTTGACGAAGAGATCGAACTCCTCGTCGTCGGGCGACACGTCGTCGCCCAGGATCGCGCAGTTCAGCGAGTCGGCCTCGGCATTGAACGGAATCGAATGCCTGACGATGTTCGGGTGCACGCGCAGCTTGGCCGCGGTGTCGGCACTGCCTGTGAAGGTGACGACGTCGCTGCCTTCGAGCCGGTCGAGCAGGTCGCCGGTGCCGCCGACCACGAGCTGCAGCGCACCCTCGGGCAGCAAGCCGGAGTCGTGCATCAGCCGCACCAGCGCCTCGGTGAGGTAACTGGTGGCGGTGGCGGGCTTGGCAATGCACGGCATGCCGGCCAGGAACGTCGGCGCGAATTTTTCCAGCAGCCCCCAGACCGGAAAATTGAACGCATTGATGTGCACCGCCACGCCGCGCCGCGGCACGAGGATGTGCGTGCCCGCGAAGCCGCCCTTCTTGCCCAGCGGTTGAGCCGGGCCTTCGTGCACCAGGTTGCCCGACGGCAATTCGTTGCCGCCGACGCCGGCGTACGCGAACAGCGTGCCGCTGCCGCCTTCGATGTCGATCCAGCCGTCGTTGCGCGTGGCGCCGGTGTGTGCCGACACGGCGTACAGGCCCTCCTTGTGCTCGGACAGGTACTTGGCCAGCGCCCGCAGGATGCCGGCGCGCTGCTGGAAGTCGAGCTTCAGCAGGTTGGCCAGGCCGGTCGTGCGTGCATGCCGCACCGCCTCACCGAAGTCGATGAGCTCCGCGTGCGTGTGCGCCACCGGCGCGCCGTTGATCGCGCTGCGCAGCGCCTGAGCGGGCTTGGTGCCGACCCAGCGGCCGGCGATGTAGCTTTGAAGGACGGCGGTCATGTCGATTCCAGACGCGGTGGATCCGCGTTGGAATCGTAAGTCCGTTCAGCGTTGAATTTTCGATCGCCGGTGACCCGGCCTTGCGCTAGTTGGCCGGCGACTCGGCCTTCCACTGCGCGTGCAGGCGGTCGAAGTCCGATGGCCCCACTTCGGCCACTTCGACGCGCTGGTCGCGCATCAGGTCCGACCGCGGCGCGATCATTTCCATGCGCTTGCGTTTCTTCTCGCGCGAGCCGATGGCGTCGACCAGGCGCGTGCGCAGTGCCGCCAACGCCTCCGACAGCTTGGCCGGCGCCAGCCCGTCGAATTGGCGCAGCGCCGCGCGCAGCCGCTCGGGCTCCACGTCGTACAGGAAGAGCCCGGTGGGATCCTTGTGCTTGAGCCCATGCTCCACGGCCGCCAGAAAGCGCAGCCGCGTGCGGCTCTCGGGCGTGGCATTGAGCAGCGCCTTGAGCTCGACGCGCATCGGCGACGCAGCGGCCTGCTCGTCGCGCCGCTTCTCCAGTGCCACCGCGATCCTGCCGTCGACACGGCGCACCTTCACCTCGCGCACGAACAGCGCGCGCACGGCGCTGCCGAGCCACGAGCCCTTGTCGGCCGACTCGGGCTTCGGCACCCTCGTATCGGGCGCAACAGCCGGTTCGGCGGCGCGGGTGGGGGTGGGTTGACGAGACATCGGCACGCGAATGGCGAGACAACGTTCGTCGTTATCGGTCCGCGCGCGGCGCCTGCCAAGCGGGCCAGCCGGTGACGCACCGCAGCGTCCCCACAACGTCACGGCACTACTGCGCAACGCACTGCTGGCGCGCGGGGGCGCGCCATTGCGATACGCCTTGTTGCGCTTGGCCGGTCAGGCGCGCTCGATCGCCATCGCGATGCCCTGGCCGACGCCGATGCACATCGTGGCCAGCGCGCGGCGGCCGCCGCTGCGCTCGAGCTGGCGCATCGCGGTGAGCGCCAGCCGTGCACCCGACGCCCCGAGCGGATGGCCGATCGCGATCGCGCCGCCGTTGGGGTTGACACGTGCATCGTCGTCAGGCAGCCCGAGCTGCCGCGTCACCGCCAGGCCCTGCGCGGCGAAGGCCTCGTTGAGCTCGATCACGTCGAGCTCGCTCACGGCCCAGTTCAGCCGCGCGAGCAGCTTCTTCGTCGCCGGCGCCGGGCCGATGCCCATGATTCGCGGCGGCACGCCGGCCACCGCGGCGCCGATGATGCGCGCGCGGGCCTTCAGGTTGTACTTCTTCAGCGCGGCGTCGGAGGCGACCAGCAGCGCGCAGCTGCCGTCGTTGACGCCCGACGCGTTGCCGGCGGTGACCGTGCCGTCGGGCCTGACCACGCCCTTGAGCTTGGCCAGCGCCTCGAGCGTGGTGGCGCGCGGGTGCTCGTCGGTGGTGAACTGGGTCGTCTCGCCCTTCTTGCCGGCGATGGTCACCGGCACCGTCTCACCGTCGAAGAAGCCGGCCTTGTGGGCGGCCTGCCAGCGCGCTTGAGAGCGCAGCGCGAACGCGTCCTGGTCGGCACGCGACACGTTGAATTCGGCGGCCACGTTCTCGGCCGTCTCGGGCATCGAGTCGATGCCGTACTGCTGTTTCATCAGCGGGTTGACGAAGCGCCAGCCGATGGTGGTGTCTTCGATCTTGGCGCTGCGCGAAAACGCGCTGTCGGCCTTGGCCATCACGAACGGCGCGCGCGTCATGCTCTCGACGCCGCCGGCGATCATCAGCTCGGCCTCGCCCGCAGCGATGGTGCGCGCGCAGGTGGCCAGCGCGTCGAGCCCCGAGCCGCACAGGCGGTTCAGCGTGGCGCCGGCCACGTCGGTGGGCAGGCCGGCCAGCAGCGCGGCCATGCGCGCGACGTTGCGGTTGTCTTCGCCGGCGCCGTTGGCGCAGCCGTAGATCACGTCGTCCACCTGCTTCCAGTCGACGCTGGTTTGGCGCTGCATCAGCGCCTTGATCGGGATGGCGGCCAAGTCGTCGGTGCGCACGCTGGCGAGCGCACCGCCGTAGCGGCCGATCGGTGTGCGCACGCCGTCGACGATCCAGACGGGGCGGGACAGTGACATGGGAGGTCTCCTCGGATTTCGGTGCGTTGGGCCCGGCGCGACCGACGGTCATGCGTCGACGGTGGACTTGCGCGCGAGTTTGACAGCAGGCAGCCCGCCGAGGAACAGGTCGGCCACGATGGGCGCCATCGCGGCATGGTCGAGCGGGCCGGTGGGCTTCATCCAGGTGAACATCCAGTTGATCATGCCGAACAGCAGCATGGTCAGCGGCTTGGCGAGCCGGGCCTTCTTCAGCTCCGGGCGCAGCGCCGTCAGCGCGCGCGCGAACCCGGCCACCACCTCGCGCTCCTTGCCGAGGATGCGCTCGCGATCCTCCTCGTTGAGGAAACGCACGTCGTCGGTCAGCACGCGGTGCGCGTGCTGCGCGTCGGCGTACTCCAGCACGATGCGGTAGATCAACTCGCGCAGGTGCGCCTCGGGCGCCAGCCGCTCGGCGCCGACTTCGGCCACCAGCGCGTGCAGCCGCTGCACGTGGCCCTCGGCGATCGACACCAGGATGGCGTACTTGTCGTCGTAGTAGTGGTACAGCGTGGCCTTGGACAGGCCGCAGGCCTGCGCCACCTCGTTCATCGACGTGGCGCGGTAGCCGCGGTGGGCGAACAGCGTGGCCGCGCGCTCGAGAATCAGCTCGCGCTGGTCGTCGTAGTTCTTGGCGCGGCCGCGCGGCATGGTGAGACTCCGATGGTCAGCGTTCGTCGAACGACAGGACCACGCGCTCGGTGGTGGGATGCGCCTGGCAGGTGAGCACGAATCCGTCGGCAACTTCCTTCTTGTCGAGCGCGAAGTTGCGCTCCATGCGCACGCTGCCTTCGATCAGCTTGGCGCGGCACGTGCCGCACACGCCCGACGTGCACGAGAACGGCACCTCCAGGCCGGCGGCCGAGGCGGCGTCGAGGATGCTCGGCTGATCCTTGCGGAACTCGATGTCGCGGCGCAGGCCGTCGCGGATGATCGTGACCCTGGCGAGATCGGCGTCGCCCGGCGCCGCCTGGTGGATCACCGCGCCCACTGGCTGCCCGGCCTGTGGT
>DATIFD010000030.1:0-7619 GCA_035455385.1 Burkholderiaceae bacterium | reverse complement strand
CCGCGGTTCGCACGAGCTGCCCGCCGCCCTCGCCGTGCGCGCCGTCGATCTCGATCACCGCTCCGAGCCCGCCGGGCTGCGCGCGCGACGACACGCTGGATTCGTCCTTGGCATCGGCGGCATTGTCTGCCGCGGCCGGCTCGCCGCGCCGCCTCTTGTGCGGCGCCAATCGCCGTCGGCTTGCGGCAGCGCAACGCGAGGCCGGCGCCTCGATCTAACGTCGTCACGTGGAAGAGGCGCTCAGCTTGTCCGACCACGCCCCTGCGGCGACAGCGGAGCGGGTCATTGCGGTGTTGCAGGCGCTGCTGCGCGAGCTGCGCGGCGGCGACGCACCGCCGCCGATGCTGGACGACGACCTCGAGCGCACGCTGGGGATCGACAGCCTGTCGCGCATGGAGTTGATGCTGCGGCTCGAGCGCGAGTTCGACGTTCGCGTGCCGGAGGCCACGATGGAGGTCGCGCAGACGCCGCGCGACCTGCTGCGCATGCTGGCCGCGGCACCGCGTCGGGGCCCAGGTCCTCCGGTGGGCAGCGCAGTCGCCGTGCGCGAGGCGCCGTCGACCGGTGCCATCGAACTGCCCCGCCGGGCCCAGACGCTGCCCGAGGTCTTGCAGTGGCATGCACAGCGCAATGCCTCGCGCCGCCACGTGCTGCTGACGGGCGACGAGCAGGCACCGCGGGAGCTCGACCACGCTGCGCTGCTCGCGCGCGCGCAGCGACTGGCCGCCGGCCTGCAGCGGCAGGGCGTGGCCGCGGGCGACGCCGTCGCGTTGATGCTGCCCACCGGGTTCGCCTTCCTCGAGTGCTTCATGGGCATCGCGCTCGCCGGCGGCGTGCCGGTGCCGATCTACCCGCCGTTTCGCGCCGCGCAGATCGAAGACCACCTGCGTCGCCAGGCGCAGATCCTGGCCAACGCGCAGGCGGTGCTGCTGGTCAGCGACGAGCAGGCCCTGCCGGCGGCGCGCATCCTGCACGCCGGCGCGCCCGGCCTGCGCGCGGTGTCGACTGTCGATCGCCTGCGAGAGGCCGGCGATGCCCGATGGCAGCCGGTGGCGCGCGGTGCACAGGACGTTGCGTTGATCCAGTACACGTCGGGCAGCACCGGGGCACCCAAAGGCGTGGTGCTGACGCACGCCAACCTGCTGGCCAACATCCGCGCGATGGGGCAGGCCCTGCAGGCGGGGCCGCAGGATGTCTTCGTCAGCTGGCTGCCGCTGTACCACGACATGGGCCTGATCGGCGCCTGGCTCGGCAGCCTCTACCACGGCATGACACTGGTGCTGATGTCGCCGCAGGCCTTTCTCGGACGGCCCTCGCGCTGGCTGCGCGCGATCAGCGAGCACCGCGCCACGCTGACCGGGGCGCCGAACTTCGCCTACGAGATCCTCGCCACCAAGGTGCCCGACGACGAGCTGCGCGGCCTCGATCTGAGCAGTTGCCGCGCCGCGGTGAACGGCTCCGAGCCGGTGCATGCCGCGACGCTGGAGCTGTTCTGCCGGCGCTTCGCGCCATTCGGCTTCGACCGGCGCGCGCTGATGCCGGTGTACGGACTGGCCGAGAACGGCGTCGGCCTGGCGTTCCCGCCGCTCGGCCGCGGCCCGCGGGTCGACGCGATCGACCGGCGGGCGCTGCACGAGACGGGGCGTGCCGTTGCGGTGGCCGCGCCCGATGCCGGCGCGATGCGCGTGGTGTGCTGCGGGCTGGCGCTGCCCGGGCACGAGCTGCGCGTGGTCGACGAGCACGGCGCCGAGCTGCCCGACCGGCACGAGGGCCGCATCGAGTTCCGCGGGCCATCGGCCACCGCGGGCTACTTCCGCAACCCGCAGGTCACGAAGGCGCTGTTCGACGGCGACTGGCTCGACACCGGCGACGTCGGCTACGTGGTCGATGGCGAGGTCTATCTGACCAGCCGCGTCAAGGACCTGATCATCCGCGGCGGCCACAACATCCACCCCTACGATCTGGAGCAGGCGGTGGGTGCTCTGCCCGGCGTGCGCCGTGGTTGCGTGGCGGTGTTCGGCGCCAGCGACCCACAGAGCCGCAGCGAGCGCGTGGTCGTGCTCGCCGAGACCCGCCTGAGCGACCCGGCCGCGAGGGCCGCGCTGCGCGAGCGCATCGCACAGCTCGCGATCGAGGTGCTGGGCCTGCCGGCCGACGACATCGTGCTGGCGCCGCCGCACGCGGTGCTCAAGACCTCCAGCGGCAAGATCCGTCGCGCCGCGTGCCGCAGCCAGTACGAAAGCGGCCAGATCGGTCGCTCCACGCGCAGCGTCGCCTGGCAGTTGGTGCGCCTGTGGTTCGATGCCGCGTGGCGCCGCACGCGCCGGCCGCTGCGGTGGGCCGCTTCGGCGCTGTTTGCCCTCTGGCTGTGGGCGGTGTTCGCGATCGGGGCCGTGCTCGCAACGGTGGCGGCGCTGTTGCCGGCGCGCGCGCTGCGCAAGCGCGTCGCACGCGTCATCGCGCGCACTGCGCTGCGTGCCTCGGGCCTGCCGCTGCAGGTCGACTGGCGCGCAACCTTCCCGGCGCGCAGCGCGATCGTCGTCGCCAACCATGCCAGCTATCTCGACTGGCTGGTCCTCACCGCGGTGCTGCCCGCGGCAGCGTGCTTCGTGGCCAAGCGCGAACTGGCCCGCCTTTCGGCGCTGCGATGGGTGCTCGCTCGCATGGGCGTGCGCTTCGTCGAGCGCGAAGACGTTCACGCCAGCGTCGAGGACGCGAGGAGCCTCGCACAGGCCGCCGCGGCGGGCGAGACGCTCGTGTTCTTCCCGGAAGGCACGCTGACGCGGGCACCCGGCCTGCGCGCCTTCCGCATGGGCGCTTTCTCGGCGGCGATGCGCGCCGCGGCGCCGGTGGTGCCGGTCAGCCTGCGCGGCACGCGATCGGTGCTGCGCGACGGCTCGTGGTGGCCACACCGCGCGCCGATCGCCGTCGAGGTGCACGGCCCGTTGCGCGGACACGGAACCACCTGGTCCGACGCGCTGCGCCTGCGCGATGCCGCTCGCGAGCAGATCGCACGCGGTTGCGGCGAGCCCGTGCTCGCGGCGCCGTCATGAGGCGCGACGTCTGCGGGCGCATTTGCGCCAGCGCCACCCGACACCACACAGGAGCCCAAAGATGGAACTGCGCTCGCCGGCCTTCGCCGACCACCACGAGATCCCCGACCGCCACACCTGCGAGGGCGCCGACCTCGCGCCGCCGCTGCGTTGGAGCAACGTCCCGGCCGCGGCCAGGAGCCTGGCGCTGATCGTCGACGACCCCGACGCGCCGGACCCCGCGGCACCGCGCATGACCTGGGTGCACTGGGTGCTGTTCGACCTGCCGACGGCTGCGGGCGGCTTGCCCGAGGGCGGTCGGCCGCTTCCCGCGGGCGCGCACGAGGGGCTGAACGACTGGAAGCGCACGGGCTACGGCGGGCCCTGCCCGCCGGTCGGGCGCCACCGCTACCACTTCAAGCTCTACGCGCTCGACACCACGCTGGCGCCGTCGCTGCAGCGTCCGACCAAGGCCCAGCTCGAGCACGCGATGAAGGGGCACGTGCTCGCCATGGCGCAACTCGTGGGCACCTACCAGAAGCGAGAGCGCTAGAGCCGATCGGCCGCGCGATCGCCTCACATCAGCACGATGTCGTACTGCTCCGGGTTCATCGCGCTCTCGGCCGACAGCGAGATCGGCTTGCCGATGAACTCCGACAGGCCGGCCAGGTGCGCGCTCTCCTCGTCGAGCAGCATCTCCACCACCGCCGGACTGGCGACGACGCGAAACTCCTTGGGGTTGAACTGCCGCGCCTCGCGCAGGATCTCGCGCAGGATGTCGTAGCACACGCTGCGCGCGGTCTTCACCTGGCCGCGCCCCTCGCAGGTGGGGCACGGCTGGCACAGCATGTGCGCCAGCGACTCGCGCGTGCGCTTGCGCGTCATCTCCACCAGGCCGAGCGCGGTGAAGCCGCTGACGGCCGTCTTGGTGCGGTCGCGCGCGAGCTGCTTGCGGAACTCGGCCAGCACCGCGGCGCGGTGCTCGTCGCGCGTCATGTCGATGAAGTCGACGATGATGATGCCGCCCAGGTTGCGCAGCCGCAGCTGGCGGCCGATCGCCAGCGCCGCCTCGAGGTTGGTCTTGAAGATCGTGTCGTCGAAGTTGCGCGCGCCGACGAAGCCGCCGGTGTTGACGTCGATCGTGGTCAGCGCCTCGGTCTGATCGATGATCAGGTAGCCGCCTGACTTCAGGTCGACCCGGCGCGCCAGCGCGCGCGCGATGTCTTCCTCGATGTTGTAGAGGTCGAAGATCGGACGCTCGCCGTTGTAGTGCTCGAGCTTGTTCGCCGTGCCGGGCGAATAGATGGCGCCGAACGCGCGCAGCGCGTCGAACTGCAGCTTCGAGTCGATGCGGATCGTCTGCGTCGCGTCGTTGGCCAGGTCGCGCAGCACCCGCTCGGCGAGGTTGAGGTCCTGGTGCAGCAGCGTGCCGGCGGTGCGGCGGGTGGCGGCCTCGCGGATCGTGGCCCAGGCCTTTCGCAGGTAGGCGATGTCGTCGGCCAGTTCGGTGTCGCTGGCGTCCTCGGCGTTGGTGCGCAGGATGAAGCCGCCGCCGCCGTCGCCCACCAGCGCCTGCATGCGCGCGCGCAGCTGCTCGCGCGCCTCGGGCGAGCCGATCTTCTGCGAGATGCCGATGTGCGTGTCCTGCGGCAGGAACACCAGCATGCGGCCGGCGATCGAGATCTGCGTCGACAGCCGCGCGCCCTTGGTGCCGATCGGGTCCTTGATCACCTGCACCAGCAGCGTCTGGCCTTCGAACACCTGGCGCTCGATCGGCACCAGCGGCGCCCCTTCGGCGCGCGGGCCGCTGCTGGTGTGCAGATCGGCCACGTGCAGGAAGGCGGCGCGCTCGAGCCCGACGTCGACGAAGGCGCTCTGCATGCCGGGCAGCACGCGCGCCACCTTGCCGAGGTAGATGTTGCCGACCAGGCCGCGCTCGAGCGCGCGCTCGACGTGCAGCTCCTGCACGGCGCCGTTCTCGACGACGGCCACCCGCGTCTCCTGCGGCGACCAGTTGATCAGGATGTCGTGGTTGGCCATGTCCAGTGGGTCTATTCAGTGAGTGCGGTCGGCACGCCGGCGCGCTGCAGCAGGCGCGCGGTTTCGAACAGCGGCAGCCCCATGATGCCCGAGTGGCTGCCGTCGATGTGCTCGATCCAGCCGGCCAGCGCGCTCTGGATCGCATAGGCACCGGCCTTGCCGAACGGCTCGCCGCTGGCCACGTAGGCGTCGATCGTCGCGCGCGGCAGCGTCGCGAAACGCACCCGCGACTCGTTGACCGCCAGCGCGCTGCGGCTGCCGTCTGCGACCGCCACCGCGCTCAGCACCCGGTGGGTGCGGCCCGACAACCGCGCCAGCATCGCGCGTGCGTCGGCGGCATCGGCCGGCTTGCCGAGGATCGCGCGCCCGAGCACCACCGTCGTGTCCGCGGCCAGGATCGGGGCCGGCGGCAGGCCGCGCCGGCGCAGCCGCTGGCGCGCCGCCGCCAGCTTGGCGCGCGTGACGCGGCGCACGTACGACACCGCGGCTTCGCGCGGGCGCACCGCCTCCAGCGCTTCGGCATCCTCGGCGCCGTCGGGCAACAGCAGTTCGAAGCGCACACCAAGCTGCTGCAGCAGCTGCTGGCGACGCGGACTCTGCGACGCCAGGTAGACGAACGGGCTCGCAGGCGGACTCATCGGATGACCTCCGTGCTGCGCACTGCGGTGCGAGCCCGCTTCGGAGCGGCCGGGCGCGGGCTCATGCGCGGTGGTACGGGTGGCCGCTGACGATCGACCACGCGCGGTACAGCGCCTCGGCGAGCAGCACGCGCGCCAGCGCGTGCGGCAGCGTCAGGTCCGACAGTCGCAGCGTCTCTGCGGCCGCGGCCTTCAGCGACGCATGCAGCCCGTCGGGCCCGCCGATCAGCAGCGCCACGTCGGTCCCTAGCGCGCGCCAGGCCTGCAGCCGCTCGGCGAGCTGCACCGAGCTGCGACGCTGGCCGTGCTCGTCGAGCAGCACGACGCGAGCGCCCTTCGGCACCGCAGCGCGCAGCCGCAGCGCCTCGGCGGACATCATCTGCTCGGCGGTCTTGCCGCTGTCGCGCGGCTCGGCCTTGACCTCGACCAGCTCGAACCGCGCCTCGGCAGGCATGCGCCTGGCGAACTCGTCGTACGCGTCGCGCGCCCAGGCCGGCTGACGCTGGCCGACCGCCACGATGACCAGGCGCATCGAGCCTGCGCCCGCTCAGCGCGTGCGCGGCACGCGCTTGGCCACGGCCTTGCGCGCCGGGGCGGACGGTGAAGGTCTTGCGGTCGAACCCGTCTTCGCAGCGCCGCGCGATGGGCCGGATGCCTTCCGCGTTCGAGGCTTGTCGGCGACAGGCTTCCTCGGCGCCGGCCTCTTGGTTTTCTTCGGGGCCGCGGGCCGCTCGACCGCGGCGCCGGCGACGGCCGGCCTGGCCTCGCCGTCGATCTTCATCTTCACCGGCTTGCCGCCCCAGATCTCCTCGAGCCGGTAGTAGTCGCGGATCGCCGGCTGCATGATGTGCGCCACCGCGGCGCCGCAGTCGACGATGATCCACTCGCCGTTTTCCGCGCCCTCGGTGCTGAGCACCGGCATGCCGCGCGTCTTGACGGTCTCGCGCACGCTGCTGGCCAGCGCTCTGGTCTGGCGGTTGCTGGTGCCCGAGGCGATGATCACGCGCTCGAACAGCGGCGACAGGTGCTCGGTGTTGAAGACCACGATGTGTTGCGCCTTCACGTCCTCCAGGCCATCGACGATGGCGCGTTGCAGCTTGCGGATATCCATTCAGCTCCTGTAGAGATGGTGTCGGTCAATATAGCTCGCGACGGCATCGCTGACCAAGCCGGCGATCGATTCGCCGCGCGCCACGCGGGCACGGATGTCGGTGGCGCTGATCGGCAGCGGCGGCAGCGGCAGCACCCGGTGCGGCACGCTCGCCACCGCGGGGTCGGGCTGCAGCGGCACGCCAGGGCGCTCGGCCACCACCAGCGTCACCAGGCTCAGCAGCTCGCGCCAGCCGCGCCAGGTGTGCAGGTTGTTGTACTGATCGGCGCCGATCAGCACGAACCACTGCGCATCGGGTTCGCACCGCCGCGCCTCGTGCACGGTGTGCAGCGTGATGCTCGGGCCGTCGCGCTCGATTTCGCAGCGATCGAGCACGAAGCCGCGCTCGCCCTCGATCGCCAGCGCGACCATCGCCTCGCGGTGGCGCGCGTCGCTGATCGCGCGCGTCTTCTGCCACGGGGCGCCGGCCGGGATCCAACGCACCTCGTCGAGCGACAGCGTGTCGCGCGCGCAGCGCGCCAGCGCCACGTGCGCGAGCTGCGGCGGGTCGAACGTGCCGCCGAACAGCCCGATGCGCTTCACTCCGTACACCAGTCGCGCGGCCGCAGGAAGTCGCTGTACAGCCTGGCCTCGGCAGTGCCCGCGGCGGGCTTGAAGTCGTAGCGCCAGCGCACCTGCGGCGGCAGCGACATCAGGATGCTCTCGGTGCGTCCGCCCGACTGCAGGCCGAACAGCGTGCCGCGGTCGTACACCAGGTTGAATTCCACGTAGCGGCCGCGGCGCAACGCCTGGAACTCG
>DATIFD010000029.1:0-11241 GCA_035455385.1 Burkholderiaceae bacterium | reverse complement strand
GAAGGTCAGCGAATCACCGAGCGCCAGCACCGTCACGCCCGCGTTCACTGCATGCGCGTGAACCGATCGCTTCGAGCAGGCCGCGACGCCACCGAGCGCGAGCCCGACGAGCAGCCGGGTGGCGCGGGCCAGCGCAACGCGCCGTTGCAACTTCATGCGTGCAGTCTACGCACGCGAACGCGCGCCGGTGCGGCGACAATCGCACGCATGATTCCGCATGGACCGGCTTCCGCTGCCACGCCTCGCCGGAGCGCACGCCACTGGCTGTGCGCGTGGCTGCTGTCGATCCCGCTGACGGCGATGGCACAAGTGCCCGAGCTGCCCCGACAGCTCGGCGTGCCCGGCGGTGTGGTCGCGGTGTCGCTGGGCGCGGCCCCGGCGCGTCCGCAGGCCCACCTGAACCAGGTGCCGCTGATGGTGCTGGGGGATCCGTCGCATTGGGTGGCGCTGGTCGGCATCCCGCTGTCGGCCAAGCCCGGCACGGCGGCCATCCGGGTTCTGCGCGCAGGCCGGGCCGACGCGACGGTGACCTACAAGATCGTCTACAAGCAGTACGCCGAGCAGCATCTCAAGGTGCCGCAGCGCACCGTGGACCTGTCGAAGGAAGACCTGGCGCGCTACGAACGCGAACGGACGCACCAGAACGAAGTCGTGAGCACGTTCACCCCCGAGCTGCCTGCGCAGCTGCGCATGCTGCAACCGACGCCCGGGCCGCGCTCGAGTTCGTTCGGCGCGCGCCGCGTGTTCAACGGCCAGGCGCGCAACCCGCACAGCGGCATGGACATCGCTGCCGACATTGGCGCACCGGTGATAGCGCCGGCAGCCGGCCACGTGATCGACACCGGCGACTACTTCTTCAATGGCAACACGGTGTGGATCGACCACGGGTCGGGTCTGCTGACGATGCTGTGCCACCTGAGCGCGATCGACGTCAAACCCGGCGATGCGGTGGCCGCCGGTCAGCGCATCGGCGCGGTCGGCGCCACCGGACGCGTGACCGGGCCGCACCTGCATTGGTCCGTGAGCCTCAACCGTACGATGGTCGATCCGGCGCTGTTCCTGCGCGACGACGACACGCCACGATGATCGCCGATTCGGCGTTTCGCTTCTTTACTCACCGCGGAGATTTGATTTGATCGCTCGCTCGCTGCTCGTCGCGCTGACCGCGCTGTCGGCCACCGCCGTCTGGTCGCAATCGGATGTCGCCGCCAAGGCGGCCAAGGAACCCGGCGCGGTGGTCACGCCGTCGGGCCTGGTGTTCCGCTCGCTGAAGGAAGGCAGCGGCCCCAGCCCCCAGGCAACCGACAAGGTGCGCGTGCACTACCGCGGCACGTTCGCCGACGGCAAGGAGTTCGACAGCTCCTATTCGCGTGGCCAGCCGGCGGAGTTTCCGCTCGACCGCGTGATCAAGTGCTGGACCGAGGGCGTGCAGCGCATCAAGGTCGGCGGCAAGGCCAAGCTCACCTGCCCACCGGCGATCGCCTACGGCGAGCGAGGCGCCGGCGGCGTGATCCCGCCGGGGGCCACGCTGCAGTTCGAGGTCGAGCTGCTGGCGGTCGCCGGTCGCTGATCGTGCGGCCCCTCGCGTGCAAGAAAACGCGAACTCGGCCGACTCACCGCAGGTCCAAGCAACTCAGGCACCGAGGTCCGAGCCATGACACGCCGCAACCTGTTCTCGCTGTTTGCCGCCGCCGGCCTGGCGAACCAGGTCGACGCCGCGACGCCGCCGCCGCGTGCCGACATCGCGCCGCTGCGCCTGACCGACGCACAGTGGCGCGAGCGGCTGACGCCGCAGCAGTACGCCGTGCTGCGCCACGAAGCCACCGAGCGGCCATGGTCGAGCCCCCTCAACAACGAAAAGCGCAAGGGCAACTTCGTGTGTGCCGGTTGCGACCTGCCGCTGTTCGAATCGCAGAACAAGTACGACAGTGGCACCGGCTGGCCGAGCTTCCACACGGCGATCGACGGCGCGCTCGGCACCAAGACCGACTTCAAGCTCGTGCTGCCGCGCACCGAGTACCACTGCGCGCGCTGCGAAGGCCACCAGGGCCACGTCTTCGACGACGGCCCGCGGCCCACCGGCAAGCGCTACTGCAACAACGGCGTCGCGCTCAAGTTCGTGCCGGAGGTCGCGTGAGGCTCGGAGTGGCATCGCTGTCGACAAAGTACCTGGCGTGATTTTTCGACGCCGTCGGGCTTCACCCGGCGGCACGGTGGCCAACCCGACCCAAGAGCAGGTGTCGTCCTAGCGCACCGGTCATGCCGAGACCGTGCAGATCGTCTACGACCGCATGCCGGAGGCTTGACCTCGGGGCTGCCGGCGGCGCTGACGTACAGTCGCGCGCTGCAGGAGGGCCCGTGTCGTCGAGCATCACCGTCCCGTTGTGGCTGGCGCTGGTCGTCGCGCTGCTGGCCGTGTGGGCGCTGCTCGATCGCCTGCTGATGCCCAGCGCACGCTGGTTCATCCGCAGCCGGGCCAACAAGGTGCTCGACGAGGTGTCGCAGCGGCTGCCGATCCACATCCGGCCGTTCCAGCAGGTGCGGCGCCAGGCGATGATCGACCGCCTGGTGTTCGACGAGAAGGTGCAGCACGCCGCGCGTGCGTTCGCCGAGGCGCACCAGATGCCGCGCGAGGTGGCGCAGGCACAGGCGCAGCGCTATGCGCGCGAGATCGTGCCGGCGTTCAACGCCTACATGTACTTTCGCGTCGGCTACTGGATCGGCAAGAAGCTGTCGCAGTCGCTGTACCGCGTGCGCATCGGCACCACCGACGACGCCGGCCTGGCCGCGATCCCGGAGAACGCGACGGTGGTGTTCGTGATGAACCACCGCAGCAACATGGACTACATCATCGCGTCGTACCTGGCGGCCGAGCGCGCCGCGCTGTCCTATGCGGTGGGCGAGTGGGCCCGCGTGTGGGGCTTGCAGCAGTTGATCCGTGCGATGGGCGCGTACTTCGTGCGCCGCGACTCGAAGGACGAGCTGTACCGGCGCGTGCTCGAGCGCTATGTCGCGATGGCCACCGAAGCCGGCGTCACGCAGGCGGTGTACCCCGAGGGCGGTCTGACGCGCGACGGCCGTCTGCGCGAGCCGCGCTTCGGCGTGCTCGACTACATGCTGCGCGGCTTCCACAGCCACGGCGAGCGCGACCTCGTCTTCGTGCCGCTGGGTCTGAACTACGACCGCGTGCTCGAGGACCGCACGCAGCTGCTCGGCGGCGGCGCCAAGCGCACCGGTCGCGCGCGCGCGCTCGGCAACACGCTGAGGTTCCTGGCGAACCAGCTGTGGCTGCTCGCGCGCAGCCGCTGGCATCGCATGGGCTACGCCTGCGTCAATTTCGGCACCCCGCTGTCGGTGCGCGCGTGGGCTGCGGCGCGCGGCATCCGCTTCGAGCAACTCGACCGCGAGCATCGCCACGCCGAAGTGGCCGCACTCGGCCAGCACTTGATGGCCGAGGTGGGCCGGCTGATCCCGGTGCTGCCGGTGCCGCTGGTGGCCACGGTGCTGTTGGGCGAACCGCGGCGCCCGTACAGCCTGTTCGATCTGAAGTCGGCGGTGGCGGCGCTGGTGGCGCGGCTCGAGGCGCTCGGCGCGCGGCTTTACGTGCCGCGACAGGACTGGGACTATGCAGTGGGCGCCGGCCTGCGTATGCTGACGCTCAGACACCTCGTCGACGAGGCCGAAGGCCTGTACTCGATGCGCGAATCCGAGGCGCCGCTGCTGCGCTACTACGCCAACTCGATCGCGCATCTGCTGGTCGATTCGTGAACCTCGGCGTCGAACTGCCGCACCGTCCACAGGAGACCCACCATGCGATCGATCGCCATTGCCGCGCTGCTCAGCCTGGCTGCGATGGGTGCCGGCGCCGCCGGTATCGTCAATGTCACGTTCGTCGACTCCGACAAGTTTTACGACGCCGCCAATTCGCAACGCGAGCTGGAAGGCAACCTCAAGACCATCGAGCAACACCTGAAGAACCTCGGCCAGCGTCATCTGGCCGACGGCCAGGTGCTCAACATCAGCGTGCTCGACATCGATCTGGCAGGCTACATGAAGCCTCTGTACGGCTCTGCGCGCGAGGTGCGCGTGGCCAAGCGCGCCGCCGATTGGCCGCGCTTCACCGTGCGCTACACGCTCGAGGCAAACGGCGTGCCGATCAAGAGCGGCGAAGAAGTGATCGCCGACATGAACTACGGCCGCCACGGCCAGATCGCCATCTACTCCAGCCGCGACCCGCTGCGCCTGGAGAAGCAGATGCTCGACAACTGGTTCGAGGTGCGCTTCCGGCGCGAAGATTAGGCGCTCGCCTCCTGCAGCGGCAGCGGCTCGTCGTCGTCGGCGTCCTCGCCGAGGAAGCCGCCGCTCTGGTGCGCCCACAGCCGCGCATAGAGACCGCCGCGGGCCAGCAGCGCGCGGTGATCGCCCTGCTCGAAGATGCGGCCGCGATCGAGCACGATCAGGCGGTCCATCGCGGCAATGGTCGACAGCCGGTGTGCGATCGCCACCACGGTCTTGCCCTCCATCAGGCGGTACAGGCTGGCCTGGATGGCCCGTTCGACCTCGCTGTCGAGCGCGCTGGTCGCTTCGTCGAGCAGCAGGATCGGCGCGTCCTTGAGCATCACGCGCGCGATCGCGATGCGCTGGCGCTGCCCGCCGGAGAGCTTGACGCCGCGCTCGCCCACGTGCGCGTCGTAGCCGCGTCGGCCCTGCGGATCGACCAGCCCCTCGATGAACGCGTGCGCCTCGGCGCGTTTGGCCGCCGCGATCATCTGGGCATCGCCGGCATCGGGCCGGCCATACAGGATGTTGTCGCGCACCGAGCGGTGCAGCAGCGAATTGTCCTGCGTCACCATGCCCACCTGTGCGCGCAGACTCACCTGCGTGACCTGCGCGATGTCCTGGCCGTCGATCAGGATGCGCCCACCGTCGACGTCGTAGAAGCGCAGCAGCAGATTGACCACCGTCGACTTGCCGGCACCTGATCGGCCGACCAGGCCGATCTTCTCTCCGGGCCGGATGTGCAGGTCGAGGTCCTCGATCACCGCCGGCCCGTTGCCGTAGGCGAAGCGCACCTTCTCGAAGTGGACGTCGCCGTGGCGCACGACGAGCGGCTGCGCATCGGGTCGGTCGACCACCGCCTGCGCGCGCGAGAAGGTGTTCATGCCGTCCTGCACCGTGCCGATGTGCTCGAACAGCGTGGCCATCTCCCACATGATCCAGTGCGAGATGCCGTTCAGCCGCAGCGCCATCGCCGTGGCAGCAGCCACCGCACCGACGCCGACCCGGCCCTGCGTCCACAACCACAGCGTCAGTCCCGCGGTGGCGAGGATCAGCGCCATGCTCAGTGCATGGTTGACCACCTCGACGCCGGTGACGAGGCGGAACTGCCGGTAGGCGGTCCCCATGAATTCCTGCATCGCACCGCGTGCGAACGCCGCCTCGCGCCGCGCATGGGAGAACAGCTTGACGGTGGCGATGTTGGTGTAGGCGTCGGTGATGCGGCCGGTCATCAGCGAGCGCGCGTCGGCCTGCGCTTGAGCCACCCGGCCCAGCCGCGGCACGAACCAGCGCAACGCCGCCACGTACAGCATCAGCCAGCCGACGAAAGGCACCAGCAGCAGCCAGTCGAAGCCGCCGGCCAGCAGCACCATCGTGACGAAGTAGATGACCACGAACACCAGGATGTCGCAGACGATCATCACCGTGTCGCGCACCGCCAGCGCGGTCTGCATCACCTTGGTCGAGATGCGGCCGGCGAACTCGTCCTGGTAGAACGCCATGCTCTGGTCGAGCATCAGCCGGTGGAAGTTCCAGCGCAGCAGCATCGGAAAGTTCGACGCGATCGCCTGGTACTTCACCAGGCACCACAGCACGACGACGCCGATCGAGGCCACCAGCGCCGCGGCCAGCCACAGCAGCGTGCGGCCCTCGTCGGCCCACAGGCGTTGCGGCTGCACGTGACCGAGCCAGTCGACCACGCGGCCGAGCATGCCGAACAGCAGGGCCTCGAACGCCCCCACCGCGGCCACCAGCACGATGATCAGCGCCACATGGCCGCGCAGTCCGCGCGTGTTGGCCCAGACGAATGGCAACAGCCCGCGCGGCGGCCGCTCGGGCGCCTGCTCGGGATACGGAAAGACCAGTCGCTCGAAACGCGAAAACACGGTGCCTCTGGCCATGCAAAGGCACGAGCGTAGCGGATTCAGCCAGGCCTCAGGTTCGACGAGGTCGCGACGCGCAGGCGACAGCGAATCGGCACACGTCGATACAACGCCGATACAAGTCGGCGCATACGCCTGGAATGACGCGCGCGCGATCGGCGTATGCGCATCCACACAGCGCCGTGTCGCGAGCGACGCGAGCGGCCGATTCGCCAGGAGGTGGCATCGTGGATATTTCGCGCAAACGCTTCGTCGAAGCGCTGGCCTCGGGCGGCGCGCTGCTGTTGCTCAGCGGCTGTGGCGGCGGAGGCTACAGCAGCGGTGGCAGCACGGTCATGGCCACCAGCAGTTGCTCGGGCGACATCGCCGCCAACCACGGCCATGTGCTGCCGATTGCCGTGGCGGACCTCAGCTCGGCCAGTCCAAAGACCTACGACATCACCGGTACCGCCACGCACAGCCACAGCGTGACGTTGAGCGTGGCGCAACTCGGTCAGTTGAGGGCCGGCACCGCGGTGACGGTGACGTCGACACCGGCAACGACCGATGGCCATACGCACGCCGTGACCGTCAGCTGCATCATCTACTGATCCTGAACGCTCCGCGCCCGGATTCGGGCGCGGGCCTCAGGGGTTCCACGCGCGTTCGCTAGTACGGCGCGGCGACGTACTTGCCTGTCGCCCTGTAGCGCTCGATCGCCTTCTTCAGATCGGTGTATTCGTCGCAGCCGAACGTGCACGCCTTGTCGAGCGTGGCCAGCCGCTTTTCCGCAGTGGCAAGGTCGCCCTTCATCAGGTAGAGCTCGCCGGAGTACTCCAGCGCACCGCGGTGTTTGGGTTCGATGCGCAACGCCTCGTTGTAGTAGCGCTCGGCACCGTCGAGATCGGGCGACTTGTTCTTGCGCAGGCTGTAGCCCATCAGGTTGTTCCAGTCGGCGCTGGCCGGGTCGTTGACGCGCTTGAGCTCGTCGATCGCTTCGGACCACTTCTTGTCCTTGATCAGGCTGCGCGCCTGCGCCAGCTTGTCGGGCCCCGTGCTGGGCGTGTCGGCAGCCAGGCTGCCCTGCTGCAGTGCCAGCGCGAACGCGGCGCCGGCCAGCAGACGAACGAACGATCGATTCATGGCGTCTTCCTCGCAGTGGTGGGTGGGCCAGCGCGACGCGCGCCCGGCTTGCCCGATCTACGAAACATCGCCCGCGCCGGACGCATCGCCGCACGCGGGTACCAGGCAACGATACGACAGCGCCCCGGGCGTTACCACAACTTCGCGCAATGCCCGCTGGCGACGAACGGCCCTGCTGGCGCCCGCGCTTCGCCGCCGGCAGGCTCGATGGTCAGGCCCAGGCGGGACACCTTGAAGAAGAGCTTCTCGGCGGTATCCGGCAAGGCGAGTGTCACCGACCCCCTGGCGGGCACCTCGCCGACCAGAAACGGCGCGGCATCGCGCGGCAACGCCCACAGGCGCGGCACCTGCCCGGCCGGTACATCGAGCGGCTGAAGCAACTTGACCGTGATCGTGCGGCCGTGGCGCCGGGAGCTCGCCAGCAGCGTGGCCTCACCGGAGTCGCTGCTCAACAGCCCGACATAGCTCGGCGGCAGCGCATCGCCTCGCGACTCGAGGTCGAGCCACTGCGGCTGCAGGCGCAGCACGGCCGTGGCCACGAGGATGCCGGCCAGCACGCCGCCGATTACGCGCGGAGCCAGCAGCCCGCGCAGCCAACCCCGTGTGCCGGTACGCTCCGGCCCGCTGAACAGGCGTTGCTGCAGGCCATCCCAGACCCGCTCGCTCGGTTGCGCCGCCGGCACGCCGCCGGCGAGCACCGCCAGACGCTCCTGCCAGTGGGCCACCACACGCCCCGTCAACGGTGCCTCGCGCAGCAGGCGCTCGAAGCGGCGTCGCGCCGCGCCGTGCAGCGTGCCCAGCGCGTATTCGCGTGCCAGACGGTCGAGCCTTTCGGGCTGCAGAAGGTTCACGCGCTCACCCCCCGCGTCGCCAGACAGTCCTTCAACTTGTCCAGGCCGCGTCGCACCCAGGCCTTGGCGGTACCCAGTGGCGCGCCCATCTGCTGTGCGATTTCGGTGTGCACGAGGCCCCGGTAGTAGGCCAGAGCAAGGGCCTGACGCTGCTGCGCATTGAGCTCGGCCATGCACGCATCGATGTGCGCACGCCGCAAGCTGGCGTCGAGCAGCTGCTGCGGCTCGAGCGACGCATCGCCCGGCACGTCGAACGCGTCGTCGTCGAGGGTACCCGTGCTGCGCCGCTCGCTCGCACCCGACCGCAGCGCGTCGATTGCCTTGTTGCGCACGATGTTGATCAGCCAGGTCATCGGTGTGGCCACGCCGGGGTTGTAGCCGCGGGCGCCGTGCCAGACGCTGATGAACGCTTCCTGCAGCACCTCTTCGGCACGATTGCGGCTGACCAATATACGAAGCGCCACGCCCAGGAGATGCGTGCAGGTGGCGCGGTAGAGACGCTCGAACGCTGCGCGATCGCGCAGCGCCACCCGCGCCATCAGCGCGCCGAGTTCCTCGGGGGCGGTCATGGGGGCCGTCATCGCTAACGCTTAAGCGGGCACCATTGTGGCGCGCAACCCGCGGACGGGCCATTCCTTCCGTGGCGGACGCGACCTCCAGCGAGGCATGCCGTATGCTGCGCGTCCATGGGCACCGCAGCGGTGTCCCGGCCGCTGGCAGGAGCAGTCCCTTGGCAACCCCCAACTACGCCTATGAGAAGCGCCAACGCGAGTTGGCCAAGAAGCGCAAGGCCGAAGAAAAGCGCCAGCGCAAGCAGGAGCGCGACGCGCAGGCCCCGGCACCGCCCGACAACGCGGCACCGGCACCGGCACCGCAGGAGCCGACGGACTGAAACGCGCAGGCCCTGAAACGACGAAGCCACGGCGCGCGGCCGTGGCCCGGCAACCGGACGGGCCCTGGAGCAGGCCCGCCGCGCTCAGATGACGCGGATGTTCGCCGCCTGCAGCCCCTTGAGGCCCTGCTTGACCTCGAACTCCACGCGCTGATTCTCCTGCAGGCTGCGGAAGCCGCCTTCGTTGCGAATCTCGCTGTGGTGCGCGAACAGATCCTTGCCGCCGTCCTCTGGCTTGATGAATCCGTAGCCCTTGCCGTCGTCGAACCACTTGACGACGCCCGTCTGTTTGCCTTCTGTGCTCATGGGGATGAAGTTCCTCTTGCAATGGATGAAGCTCGCGCCTGCTGACGCGGGCGCGGACAGAAACACTCAAGGAACGTCAAACCGGAAACTGGGGCCGCGCGATGGCCGCGAGGAGGCTCGCGCACTGCGGCGGACTCAAAGACCTTGCAAAACGGTCTCTTGCTTGTCTGCGAACGCTACTCTAACCGCAATTCCCACGACAGCCCGAGCCCGGCACGGGGCGCGTGACGTCGGCGCGACGCCGGCGCCACCCCCCAAACGCAACGCCGCGTGCTTCATCGCCGAGCCGCTGCTGCCACGTCGGCAACGCGGCGCACTGTAGAGCCGGATCTCCAATCCGGCCGTCGGGCGGATCGATATCATGCGCGCCACCTGATCGGGCCATCATCACAGCGTGCAATCGTTCGACTACCTGATCGTGGGCGGTGGCTCGGCCGGATGCGTGCTCGCCGCCCGCCTGAGCGAGAACCCCGACGTGCGCGTGGCGCTGCTCGAAGCGGGCCCGCCGGACCGCAGCGTGCTGATCCAATGCCCGGCCGGACTCGCGCTGCTGGCCAAGAACGGTCAGGCCAACTGGGGGTTCGAGACGGTGCCGCAAGCCGGGCTGAACGGCCGCTGCGGCTACCAGCCGCGCGGCAAGGTGCTCGGCGGCTCGAGCTCGGTCAATGCGATGGTCTACATCCGCGGCCACCGCAGCGACTACGACCACTGGGCGGCCGAGGGCAACGCCGGCTGGGGTTACGACGACGTGCTGCCGTACTTCAAGCGCGCCGAGCACAACGAGCGCGGCGCCGATGCCTGGCACGGCAGCGGCGGGCCGCTCAACGTGATGGATCTGCGCAGCCCCAACCGGTTCGGCCCTGTGTTCGTCGATGCCGCGCGACAGGCCGGCTACGCGATCAACCCGGACTTCAACGGCGCCGAACAGGAAGGCGTCGGCATGTACCAGGTGACGCACCGCAACGGCGAGCGCTGCAGCGCGTCCAAGGCCTACCTGGCGCCGGCTAGTACACGACCGAACCTCACGGTGATCACCGGCGTGCGCGTCACGCGCATCGTCAGCGACGGCCGGCGCGCCACCGGGGTCGAGTGCATCCAGGGCGGCAGCCGACAGCGATTCGCCGCCACGCGCGAGGTGCTGCTCGCCGCCGGCGCACTGCAATCGCCGCACGTGCTGATGCTGTCGGGCATCGGCCCGGCCGAAGAGTTGCAGCGGCTGGGCATCGGCGTCGTGCACGACCTGCCGGGCGTCGGCCGTCATCTGCACGATCACCCCGACGTCGTGCTGGTGGTCGATGCACCGCGCCTGACCGACCTGTTCGGCCTGTCTCTGGCCGGCGCCGTGCGGGTGGTGAAAGGCATCTTCGAATGGCGGCGCGCGCGCAGCGGCATGCTGACCACCAACTTCGCCGAGGCCGGCGGCTTCATCAAGAGCGACCCGCGCGAGCCGATTCCCGACCTGCAGTTGCACTTCGTGATCGCCAAGCTGGTCGATCATGGCCGCAAGACCGTGTTCGGCCACGGCTACTCGTGCCACGTGTGCCTGCTGAGGCCCAAGAGCCGCGGCCGCGTCTCGCTGGTCAGCGCCGACCCGACCGCGGCGCCCCGCATCGACCCCAACTTCCTCGCCGAACGCGGCGACATCGACCGCCTGGTGCGCGGCTTCAAGTTGATGCGCACGATCCTGTCGCAGCGCGCGCTGGCCGGCTTTGCGGGGCGCGAACTCGAAGCATCGGCGCGGGCGCAGACCGACGAGCAGATCGAGGCGTTCATCCGCAGCCACGCCGATACGATCTACCACCCGGTGGGCAGCTGCCGCATGGGCAGCGGGCCGCTGGACGTGGTGGATGGGCAGTTGCGCGTGCGCGGCATGCAAGGCCTGCGCGTGGTCGATGCGTCGATCATGCCG
>DATIFD010000028.1:0-2246 GCA_035455385.1 Burkholderiaceae bacterium | reverse complement strand
CCGAGCCCATCTCGGCGAAGCGCGCCATGTCGAGCCCGGCGCAGAACGCGCGGCCCTCGCCGTGCAGCACGACGACGCGCACGCGCTTGTCGCTGCGCACGCGCTCGACGGCGCCGACCAGGGCCTCGAACATCGCCGCGTCGATCGCGTTCATCTTGTCGGCGCGCACCATCGTCACCTCGGCGACGCCGCGGTCGTCGACCGTCACGCGCACCCGTTCGTCGTGGCTCATCGTGGAATCCTTCGCCCGAATGGATCGAGGCAGGGGAGGGTTGAGGGAGTGTTCGCCGCGCCAGTCTACCGAGCGCGCGTCACGGGCTCAGCCGCTGCAGGTCGGTGCGCATCGGCGCGGCCAGGCGCTGCACGAACGGGCCATCGGCGGCTGCCGACGCGGCGAGGATGATCGTCACCCGCGGCAGGTTCGAAAAGCCCTCGGCCGCGCCGAGCACCACCGCGCCGTCGGGCACGCAGCTTTCGGCCATCACCGCGACGCCGAAGCCGCTGCGCACCGCGGCCTGGATGGCCGGCATGCTGCGGCTGGTGAACACCACCTGATGATCACGGCGCCGCTTGCGCAGCTGCGTCAACGCCCATTTGCGGAAGATGCAGCCCTCGGGAAACAGCGCCAGCGGCACCGGCGCGTCGCGCGACGGCGGATGCCCTGCGCAGGCCGCCCACACCACGCGCTCGGTGCGCAGCACGATGCCCTCCTGCGTGTCGGTCTCGGCCGACAGGATGGCGTAGTCGAGCGCGCCTTCGGCCAGCAGCGGGCGCAGCTCCGCGCTCGGCGCGCACTGCAGCTCGACCTTCGCACCGGGGGCGATCTGCGACAGGCGCGCCAGCAGCGGGGCCATCAGCGGCATGTAGTCGTCGGGCAGGCCGAAGCGCAGCGTGCCGACGACGTCCGACTGCCGAAAGTGCGCCAGCGCGTCGCTGTGCAGGGCGAGCATGCGGCGGCCGTAGTTGACGAGATCGGCGCCGTCGGCGGTGAGCGCCAGGCGCCGGCCGCGGCGCTCGAGCAGCGTGCGCCCCAGCGTGTCGGACAGCTTGCTCAGGTGCAGGCTCACCGCCGAAGGCGTCTTGTGCACCAGCGCGGCCGCCGTCTTGCAGCTGCCGCTGTCGGCGAACGCCACCAGCGTCCGGAGCTGATCGAGGTCGAGCATCGCGGCGGGATTGTTGAGCGTCCGTCAATTGTGCGTCAAAGAAGTTTCGATTTTCACGATCGAGCCCGGTGCCCAGAATGTGCGCCGAGTCCCCGGTGGACGCTGAGAAGGGATGCCCCATGTCGCTGCTGAAGCTGCGCAAGCTCGTGGTCCAGTTGGAAGAGACCGTCACCGAGATGGGGCGCGAGGTGAATCCGGCGGCGCGCAAGGTCACGGTGGCCGCGGTGATCCACAACCCGTATGCCGGCCGTTACGTCGAAGACCTGTCGCCGATGTACGCGCTCGGCGCCGAAGTCGCCGCGTTGATCGCGCGCCGCGGCGTCGAGGTGCTCGGGCTGTCGGGCATCGCGGCCGACGACGTCACGTCGTACGGCAAGGGCGCGATCGTCGGCACCGACGGTGAGATCGAGCACGCCGCCGCGCTGCTGCACCCGATGTTCGGCGCGCCGGTGCGCAAGGCGGTTGGCAAGGGCGACGACATCATCCCGTCGACCAAGAAGGTGGGCGCGCCAGGCGCGACGATCGTGATGCCGGTGACCAACAAGAACCGCATCTGGAACTTCGACGACATGGATGCCGCCGAGCTGACCATCCCCGACGCGCCGCGTGCCGACGAGGTGGTGGTCGCCGTCGTGCTCGCCGTCGGCGGCCGGCCGCTGCACCGCGTGCAGCCCGTCAAGTGAACACGGTGGGGCCGGCGATGTTCAAGGCGATGATCCTGCTGAAGCGGCGCGACGACATGACCTTCGCCGCGTTCGCCGACTGGTGGCTGCGCGAGCACGCGCCGCTGGCGGCCACGCTGCCCGGCGTGCGCGGCGTGCATTTCAACCTGGTGGCCGGCGACGGCGGCGGCGCGTTCGACGGCGTGTCGGAGCTCTGGTTCGACAGCCAGGCCGACTTCGAGGCAGCCTATGCGAGCGCGTGCGGCCAGGCGGTGGCCGCCGACTCGATGGCGCACGTGTCGCGACGCGAGCGCGTGTTCGTCGCCGAGCATCGCATCGTGCCGGCGCCGTGACATCGGCTGCGGCCCCGACGCGACTACCCAGACCTGCCAATACGAGGAGACCTTCATGGGATCGAGCC
>DATIFD010000027.1:0-3544 GCA_035455385.1 Burkholderiaceae bacterium | reverse complement strand
GCGGGGGCATTCAATCTCTTCCTGAGATCGGACTCCTCGCCGTTCTGCGTGAACGTGATGCAGTCCATCGGGCAGATGTCGACGCAGGCGTCGCACTCGATGCACAGCTTGTGGCTGAACACCGTCTGCACGTCGCAGTTGGGGCAGCGCTGCGCCTCCTTGAACGCGGTGGCCACGTCGAAGCCCAGCTCGACTTCGATCTTGATGCTCTTGAGTGCCTTCTCGGCCTTCTCCCACGGCACCTTGAACCGCAGGTCGTTCGACGGCGCGTTGTCGTAGCTCCACTCGTGGATGCCCATCTTCTGCGACATCAGGTTCACGTGCGGCGCCGGGCGGCGCTTGACGTCCTCGCCGTGCAGCAGACGGTCGATCGACACCGCGGCCTCGTGACCGTGTGCCACCGCGGTGATGATGTTCTTCGGGCCGAATGCGGCGTCGCCGCCGAAGAACACGTTCGGCAGCGACGACTGGAACGTGGCCTCGTCGAGCACCGGCAGGCCCCATTGATTGAACGCAATCCCGCTGTCGCGCTCGATCCAGGGGAAGGCGTTCTCCTGCCCCACTGCCACGAGCACCTCGTCGCACTCGAAGTCGACGTCGGGCTCGCCGGTGGGCACGAGGGTGCGCCGGCCCTTCGCGTCGTACACCGACTTGACGATCTGGAAGCGCATGCCGGTCAGCTTGCCGTCGTCGTGCAGGAAGGCCACCGGCACGTGGCACGGCAGGATCGGGATGCCCTCGTGCATCGCGTCTTCCTTTTCCCACGGCGAGGCCTTCATGTCTTCGAAGGTCGAGCGCACGATCACCTTGACGTCGTCGGCGCCCAGGCGGCGCGCCGAACGGCAGCAGTCCATCGCGGTGTTGCCGCCGCCCAGCACGATGACGCGCTTGTCGACCTTGTTGACATGGCCGAAGTACACCGAGGCCAGCCAGTCGATGCCGATGTGGATCTTGGCCTTCGCTTCCTGCCGCCCGGGAATGTCGAGGTCGCGGCCGCGCGGGGCGCCGCAGCCGACGAACACCGCGTCGTGGTTCTGCTTGAGCAGCGCCTTCATCGAGTCGACGCGCGCGCTGCCGCGAAAGTCGACGCCGAGCGAGACGATGTAGCCGACCTCCTCGTCGATCACCGACTCGGGCAGGCGGAAGCGCGGCACCTGCGTGCGCATGAAGCCACCGGCCTTGGGGTCGCCGTCGAGCACGGTCACCGAGTAGCCCTGCAGCACCAGGTCGCGCGCCACGGTCAGCGACGCCGGGCCTGCGCCGACGCAGACGACGCGCTTGCCGTTCTTCGGTGCGGCGCGCGGCAGCATCGCGCGAACCTCGCCGTCCTTGAAGTCGGCCGCCACGCGCTTCAGGCGGCAGATGGCCACCGCCTCGGGCTTGTCGGCATTCTTGTCCTCGACGCGGCCGCGGCGGCACGCGGGCTCGCACGGCCGGTCGCACGTGCGGCCGAGGATGCCGGGAAAGACATTGCTCTCCCAGTTGACCATGAAGGCGTCGTTGTAGCGGCCCTGCGCGATCAAACGGATGTATTCGGGGACGGGGGTGTGGGCCGGGCAAGCCCATTGGCAATCGACGACCTTGTGGAAGTAGGTCGGATCCGCCACGTCAGTGGGGTGCACTCAGGCTCTCTCCTCCGGATTCGACCCGTCGCGGCCGTGCAGCCAAGTGGGCGAATCCGTGTATCGCAAACGCAAGCAGTCTACGCCGGTTGCGTGAACACGACGCTGAACACCACCCCGCATGACTTGCGGCCGATCAAGCAGGCATCACGCGCAGGCCCGATTTCATCCCGGGAGCGAGCTTGCCTTTGCGAGCCCGCTTGCCCGCGTAGCCGGCGAGCGCCGCACCGCGCAGCGCCTCCTCCTTGGGTTTCCCGGCGCGACTCGCGCCGCGCACCGACAGCGTGTCGTGGAACGTGGCCACCGACAGCAGCGGGTCCTTGGCGTCGACCGCCATCAGCGTCAGCCCACGCCCGCCGTTGGACTGCAGCTTCACCTCCTCGAGCGGGAACACCAGCAGGTGGGCCGACAACGACAGGCACGCCAATTGGTCGTGATCGGCCGCCACGGCAACCGGCGGCAGCAGGTTGTCGCCCGGCTCCAGCGACAGGAACGCCTTGCCGCCGCGCTGCCGGCTGTGCATGTCGGCCGCTTTGGCCAGCAGACCGAAGCCGCCCGTGTTGGCCAGCATCAACGTGGTGTCGCCCGGGCCGGCGAAGTAGTGCATGGCCTGGGTGCCGCTTTCGAGCTCGATCAGCGACGTGATCGGCTGGCCGTCGCCGCGGCCGCCGGGCAGGCCCGACACCGCGACGCTGTAGACGCGGCCGTTGCTGCCGAACACCAGGAGCGTGTCGACACTGCGGCAGGCGAAGGTGCCGTACAGGCCGTCGCCCGCCTTGAACGCCAGCGTGGCCGGGTCGACCTCGTGACCCAGCATCCGGCGCACCCAGCCCTTCAGACTGACCACCACGGTGACCGGCTCGTCGACCACGCGGATCTCGGCGACCGCCTTCTTCTCGGCCTGGATCAGCGTGCGGCGCTCGTCGCCGTGCGCCTTGGCGTCGCCCTCGATCTCCTTGATCACCGTGCGCTTCAGCGTCGCGGCGCTGCCGAGGATGTCCTGCAGCTTGCCCTGCTCTTCGCGCAGCTCCTCGAGCTCCTGCCCGATCTTGATCGCTTCGAGCCGTGCCAGCTGGCGCAACCGCAGGTCGAGGATGTCGTCGGCCTGAGCGGAGCTGAGCTTGAAGCGGGCGATCAGCGCCGGCTTGGGCTCGTCGCTCTTGCGGATGATGCGGATCACCTCGTCGATGTTCAGCAGCACCAGCTGCCGGCCTTCGAGGATGTGGATGCGATCGAGCACCTTCTGCAGGCGGTGCTGCGAGCGGCGCTGCACGGTGGCCTGGCGAAACGCGATCCACTCCAGCAGGACCTGGCGCAGGCCCTTCTGGATGGGCTTGCCGTCGCGGCCGACCATCGTCAGGTTGACGGGCGCGCTGGTCTCCAGGCTGGTGTGCGCCAGCAGCGTCGCGGCCAGCTCCGCGGGATCGACGGTGCGCGTCTTCGGCTCGAAGACCAATCGCACCGCGGCGTCCTTGCCGGACTCGTCGCGCACCGCGTCGAGCACTCCCAGCACGGTCTGTTTGAGCTGCACCTGGTCCTGGGTGAGCGCCTTCTTGCCGAGCTTCACTTTGGGGTTGGTCAGCTCCTCGATCTCTTCGAGCACCTTCTGCGCGCTGGTCGCGGGCGGCAGCTCGGTGACCACCATCTGCCACTGGCCGCGCGCCAGGTCCTCGATCTTCCAGCGCGCGCGCACCTTCAGCGAGCCGCGCCCACTGGCGTAGGCAGCGCGGATCTCGTCGTCGCTGCTGATGATCTGGCCACCGCCGGGATAGTCGGGGCCGGGCAGCAGCGCGAACAGCTCGTCGTCGGCGAGCTTCTCGTTGCGGATCAACGCCACCGCAGCGGCGGCCACTTCGCGCAGGTTGTGGCTCGGGCACTCAGTGGCCAGGCCGACCGCGATGCCCGAGGCGCCGTTGAGCAGC
>DATIFD010000026.1:0-22121 GCA_035455385.1 Burkholderiaceae bacterium | reverse complement strand
CGCTCACTCTTCCGGTTCAAGCCCGGTTATGCGACGCAGAAAATCGCTACGGTGCTGGACTGGAGCGAGTGGGGCGGCTTGGACAAGGCCGTCGAGATGTGCAACAACAACGGCCACTGCCGCAAGTTCGATGCCGGCACGATGTGCCCGAGCTACCGCATCACGCGTGACGAGCAGCATCTGACGCGCGGCCGCGCCAACACGCTGCGGCTGGCGTTGTCGGGCGCGCTCGGCCCCGAAGCGCTGACCGGCCAGGCCGTGCACGATGCGCTCGACCTGTGCGTCGGCTGCAAGGGCTGCAAGCGCGACTGCCCCACCGGTGTCGACATGGCGCGCATGAAGCTCGAGGTGCAGGCGCAGCGCCACGCGCGCTTCGGCGCGGCGTGGAAGGACACGCTGGTGAGCCGCCTGCCCGACGTGGCGCCGTGGGCCAGCGCGCTGCCGTGGCTGGCCAACCTGCGCAACCGCTCGCCCGCGCTGGCGCGCTGGGCCGAGCGCAGCATCGGCCTGTCGGCACGGCGCAGCCTGCCGCAGTGGCGGCGCGACACGTTCACGCGTCGCTCGCGTGCGTTGCACCTGGCCTCGCGCGACGCGCTGCTCGCCGCCCACGCCGATGGCGCCAACACCGTGGTGCTGTGGTGCGACACCTTCAACGAGTACTTCGAGCCGCACAACGCGGCGGCCGCGGTGCGTGTACTGCAGGCCGCCGGCTACACGGTGCATGCCCCGGGCGCCGGTGGTGGCCGCCCGCCGTGCTGCGGTCGCACCCACCTGGCGGCCGGCGACACTGCACGCGCACGGGCCAAGGCGCGCGCGCTGCTCGACACGCTGCTGCCGTTCGCGCAGCGCGGCATCGCCATCGTCGGCCTCGAGCCGTCGTGCCTGCTGACGCTGCGCGACGAATACCTCGCGATGGGCCTGGGCGACGCGGCACGCACCGTGGCCGCGCAGGCCTTGATGTTCGAGGAATTCATCGTGCGCGAGGCGCGTGCCGGCCGCTTCGCGCCCGAATGGAGCGAGCCGGAGCAGCCGATCCTCGTGCACGGCCACTGCCACCAGAAGGCATTCGGGCTGATGGGGGGCGTGCTGGAGGCGCTGCGCCTGCTGCCCGGCGCGCAGGTGTCGCTGATCGAGAGTTCGTGCTGTGGCATGGCCGGAAGCTTCGGCTACGAAGCGGCGCACCTCGACGCGTCGCTGCGCATGGCCGAGCTGTCGCTGTTGCCCGCGGTGCGCGCCGCCGGCGATGCGATCGTGGTGGCCGACGGCACCAGTTGCCGGCACCAGATCGCCGACGGCGCCGGGCGCGCCGCGCTGCACGTGGCCGAGGTGCTGGCGCAGCACCTGGCCGACGACGACCCGATCGTGCCGCGCTGACGCCCGGGGCGGGCGTGGTCGCCGCCAGCGCTGTCACGTCACGCGCAGCGGAATCGTCACCGGTCCGTCGTTGACCAGCTCCACCTGCATGTCGGCACCGAACTCACCGCTGTGCACCGCGGGGTGACGCTCGCGCGCCAGCCTCAGCACCGCGTCGTACAGCGCCTTGCCTTTCTGCGGCGGCGCGGCACCGGAGAAGCTCGGTCGATTGCCGCCCGACGTGTCAGCCGCCAACGTGAACTGGCTCACCAGCAGCAGGCCGCCGCCCACGTCCTGCACGCTGCGGTTCATCTTGCCGGCATCGTCCGAGAAGATGCGCAGCTTCAGCAGCTTGTCGACCAGCTTGCCGGCCTGCGGCTCGCTGTCGGTCGGCTCGGCGCAGACGAACACCAGCAAGCCGGCGCCGATGCGGCCCCGCACGGCGCCGCCGACGCTGACCTGCGCACGCGACACGCGTTGCACCAGCGCCAACACTAGATCGGATCCTTCGGATCGTCGAAGTGTGCCTCGACGTCCATCGGCAGCAGCTGGATCGTCGCGCGCAATCCCGGCACCGCGCTCATCAGGGCCTGTTCGACCGACGAGCGCAGCGCCGCCGCGCGCTGCAGCGTCCAGCCCGCAGGCATGTGCATGTGCAGGTCGACGAAGCGCCGATGCCCGGCACGGCGCGTCACCACGTGGTCGAAGCGGATTGCCTGATGCGCGAACTCTCCGAGCGTGCGGTCGATCGCCTCGCGCACGTCGGGCTCGAGCGCGCGATCCATCAGCCCGTCGGCCGACGCGCGCACCAGCCCCACGCCCTCGCGCACGATGTTCAGCGCCACGCCGATCGCGATCGTCGGGTCGAGCCACAGCCAGCCGGTGAGCGGCACCAGCACCACCGCAATGACGACGCCCACCGAGGTCCAGACGTCGGTGAACAGATGGCGCGCATCGCCCTCGAGCGCCATCGAGCGGTGCTCGCGCGCCTTGCGCAGCATCGCGAACGCGAGCACGCCGTTCATCGCCGAACTGACGATCGACAGAGTCAGGCCCAGACCCACCGACTGCAACGGCTCGGGATCGGCGAACCGGTGCACCGCGGCCCAGATGATCGCCACCGCGGCGGCCAGGATCAGCACGCCCTCGAAGCCGCTGGAGAAGTACTCCGCCTTGTGGTGTCCGTAGGGATGGTCCTCGTCGGGCGGTGCCGCAGCGACGGTGACCATCCACAGCGCGAACACCGCACCGGCCAGGTTGACCAGCGATTCGAGGGCATCGGACAGCAAGCCGACCGAGTTGGTGAACCACCAGGCGGCGAACTTCAGCACGATGGTGGCGAAGGCCACCGCGACCGACACCTTCAAGTACGAGGCGACCTGCATACGCGCATTGTCGCGTCGCCGTGAGTTCCCTGGAGCGGGAACCGGTCACCGAATATCCCGGCGATTGAGTCTGGCAAGGTCAGGCACCACAATGCCGGCGCCGCCCGCACCCGAGGAGACGAGGCATGGCGCGCCTGAATGTCAACGGACAGATGCGCGAATTCGACGCCGAAGCCGACACGCCGCTGCTGTGGGTGCTGCGCGAGCAGCTCGGTCTCACCGGCACCAAGTACGGCTGCGGCATCGCGCAGTGCGGCGCTTGCACCGTGCACATCGACGGACAGGCGGTGCGCTCGTGCGTGCGCCCCGTGTCCAGCGTCGCGGCAACGCAGAAGGTGGTGACGATCGAAGGCCTGGCGCCGAGCGCGTCGCACCCGCTGCAGAAGGCCTGGGTCGAGCTCGACGTGCCGCAGTGTGGCTTCTGCCAGTCGGGCATGTTGATGGCCGCCGCCGCGCTGCTCAAGCGCACGCCGCGCCCCAGCGACGCCGAAATCGACGACGCGATGACCAACATCTGCCGCTGCGGCACCTACAACCGCGTGCGCGCGGCCATCCACGCGGCGGCCAGGGCCGGCCAGGCCTGACGGGGAGCGCACGATGGGCATCACCGCCGCCGTCTCGCGTCGCCGCTTTCTCGGCTCGTCGGCCGCCACCGCCGGCGCGCTGGTGGTGGGCTTCCACATCCCCGATTCGCCGCTGGTGGCCACGGCCGCGGCGCAAGGGCTGCCACCCGAGGTCAACGCCTGGGTCGTCGTCAAGCCCAACGATGCGGTGGTGATCCGCATCGCGCGCAGCGAAATGGGCCAGGGCACGCTGACCGGGCTGGCGCAGCTGGTGGCCGAGGAGCTCGAGTGCGACTGGTCCAAGGTGACCACCGAGTACCCGACGCCCGGGCAGAACGTGGCGCGCAACCGCGTGTGGGGCAACTTCTCCACCGGCGGCAGCCGCGGCATCCGCGAATCGAACGATTACGTGCGCAAGGGCGGCGCCGCCGCGCGCATGATGCTGGTGAAGGCGGCGGCCGAAGGCTGGGGCGTGCCGGCGACCGAGTGCACGGCCGCCAACAGCGTGGTCACGCACGCGGCGTCGGGCCGCAGCGCGCGCTACGGCCAGCTCGCTCCCGCAGCGGCCAGGCTGAGCCCGCCGACCGACGTCGTGCTGAAGGACCCCAAGACCTGGAAGCTCGCCGGCAGGCCGATGAAGCGGCTCGACACCGCGCCCAAGGTCGACGGCTCGCAGGTCTACAGCATGGACCTGACGCTGCCCGGCATGCTCAATGCAGCGATCAGGGACTGCCCGGTGTTCGGCGGCAAGGTCAAGTCGTTCGACGCTGCCGCGATCGCCAAGCATCGCGGCGTGAAGAAGGTGGTGCCGGTCGGCGACAGCGCGGTCGCGGTGGTGGCCGACACCTGGTGGCACGCCAAGACCGCGCTCGATGCGCTGCCGATCGAGTGGGACGAGGGGCCGAACGCCCACACGTCGAGCAGCGACGTCGCGGCGATGCTGAAGGCCGGCCTCAGCGCCGACGATGCGGCGGCCGCCAACAAGGTGGGCGACGTCAAGGCCGCGCTCGCCGGCGCCGCGCGAACGATCGAAGCGGTGTATTCGTACCCGCACCAGAACCACGCCTGCATGGAGGTGATGAACGCCACCGCGCGCTGGACGCCCGAGCGCTGCGAGGTCTGGTGCCCGACGCAGAACGGCGAAGCGGCGCTCGCCGCCACGATCGAAGCCTCCGGACTCAAGGCCGCGCAGTGCGACGTCTACAAGATCCACCTCGGCGGCGGCTTCGGCCGCCGCGGCATGACCGACTACGTGCGCCAGGCGGTGGCGATCGCCAAGCAGATGCCGGGCGCGCCGATCAAGCTGATCTGGTCGCGCGAGGAAGACATGCTGCACGGCCGCTACCACCCGGTGACGCAGTGCCGGCTGGTGGCAGGTCTCGACAAGGACGACAACCTCGTCGCGCTGCACATGCGCCTGTCGGGGCAATCGATCCTGGCGGGCGTGTTCCCGCAGAACGTGCGCAACGGCTTCGACCCTGTGGCGTTCCAGGGGCTGAACCCGTCCGGGCCGGAAGCGGCGATCGGCTACACCGTGCCGAATCTGCTGATCGATCATGCGATGCGCAACCCGCCGGTGCCGCCGGGCTTCTGGCGCGGCGTGAACCTGAACCACAACACGATCTACCTCGAGTGCTTCATCGACGAGATCGCACACGCGACGAAGCAGGATCCGCTGGCCCTGCGCCGCAAGCTGATGGCCAGCCATCCCAAGCACCTGGCGGTGCTCAACGAGGTGGCCGACAAGGTGGGCTGGGACAAGCCGCCGCCGGCCGGCGTCTACCGCGGCCTGGCGCAGACCATGGGCTTCGGCAGCTACGTCGCTGCCTGTGCGGAGGTGTCGGTCAGCGATGCCGGCGAGCTGAAGATCCACCGCATCGTCGCCGCCACCGACCCGGGGCATGCGGTGAATCCGCAGCAGATCGAGGCGCAGGTCGAGGGCTCGTTCGTCTTCGGCCTGTCGGCGATGCTGTACCAAGCCTGCACGCTGAAGAACGGCCGCATCGAGCAGACCAACTTCGACAGCTACCCGGTGATGCTGATGCGGCAGATGCCGAAGGTCGAGACGCACATCAAGCCTTCCGGCGGCTTCTGGGGCGGCGTCGGCGAGCCGACGATCGCGGTGGCGGCACCGGCCGTGCTGAACGCGATCTTCGCGGCCACCGGCAAGCGGGTGCGTCACCTGCCGCTCAAAGACCAGAGCTTGAAGAGGGCCTGAGCGTTTGCAGCGCGCCGCGTCGATCGCGATGTTGTCGTGTGCCGTGGCGCTGTCGGCGTGGGCACAGGGCGAGCCCGACCTGCGCAACACCTACACCGTGGTCGGCGACGGCATTCCGAAGCCGCTCACCGACGAGAAGCCCAACGTCGAGAACGGCCGGCGCATCGTCACCGATCGCCTGCAGGGCCTTTGCGTGATGTGCCACAGCGGGCCGTTTCCGGAGGCGCGCTTCCAGGGCAACCTGGCCACCAACCTGGCAGGCGCCGGCTCGCGGTGGAGCGAGGCGCAGCTGCGGCTGCGCCTGGTCGACGCGTCGCGCCTGAACCCGCAGACGATCATGCCGTCGTACTACCGCACCGAGAACCTCGAGCGCGTCGGCTGGCAATGGCGCGGCCAGCCGATCCTCAGCGCGCAGCAGATCGAAGACGTGGTGGCGTTTCTGCGCACAATGCGCGGCACGCCATGAGCCACGTCCGCACGATGCCCGATCGCCCGCGCCGCCTGCTGCTGGCCAGCGCCGTCGCCGTCGGCTGCGGCGTCGCCTGGCGCCCGGCGCACGCGCTGTCCGATGCGCTGGGCGCTGTGTTGCGCAAGTACACGGGCGGCGCGCCGACACGCGAAGGCAAGGTCAAGTTCGACATCGCGCCGCTGGTGGAAAACGGCAACACGGTGCCGATCACGGTCACCGTCGACAGCCCGATGACCGCCTCCGACCACGTGCAGGCGATCGCGGTGTTCAACGAGAAGAATCCGCAGCACGACGTGATCGTCTGCACGCTCACGCCGCGCGTCGGGCGCGCCAGCGTGTCCACGCGGATCCGGCTGGCCACCTCGCAGCAGCTGGTGGCGGTGGCCAAGCTGAGCGACGGCAGCTACTGGACCCACACGGTCGACGTGGTGGTCACGCTGGCCGCGTGCATCGAGTGACGACCACGGCGAGACCGACGACCGCATGGCCCGCACGCTGATCCACGCACCGGCCACCGCGCGCAAGGGCGAAGTGGTCGAGGTCCGCACGCTGATCGGGCACACGATGGAGTCCGGCTACCGCGCGGGCTCCGACGGGCGCACGCTGCCGCGCGACATCATCCGGCGCTTCACGTGCCGCTACAACGGCGAGGTCGTCTTCAGCGCCGACTTCTACCCGGCGATCGCGGCCAACCCGTACTTGGCTTTCTTCGTCACCGCCGACGCCAGCGGCAGCTTGACCTTCACCTGGGAGGGCGACAACGGCTTCGCGCAGACCGAGAGCGCGACGATCACCGTCTCATGATCGGCCGCGTTGCCGCCCTCGCGTGGCTGCTCGCGGGCGCGAGCGCGCTGGCGCAGACCCCGCCCGACCAGCGCCGTTCGGGCTTCGACACCATGAGTCCGGCCCTCCAGGCGATGCAGCGCGACGATCAGCAGAACCCGGGCATGCTGTGGGTCGCCGACGGCGAGGTGCTGTGGAACAAGATCTACGGCATCAGCTTCTCGTGCGCCAGCTGCCACGGCGACGCCAGGAAGTCGATGCGCGGCGTCGCCGCCCACTACCCCGACTGGGATCCGGTCGACAAGAAGCCGGTCGATCTGACGCAACGCATCAACCTGTGCCGCACCCGCCACCAACTGGTGCTGCCGCTGCCGCCCGAAAGCGAAGAGATGCTGGGCCTGGAGGCCTACGTTGCCTACCAGTCGCGCGGCATGCCGCTCGCACCCAGCACGGCCAAGGAGCTCGAGGCTCCGCGCCAGCGCGGCCGGCGTCTGTACGAGCAGCGCATCGGCCAGCTCAACCTGTCGTGCTCGTTGTGCCACGACCAGCGGGCCGGTCACGTGCTCGCCGGCGCCACGATTCCGCAGGGCCACGCCAACGGCTACCCGACGTACCGACTCGAGTGGCAGGGCCTGGGCTCGCTGCAGCGGCGCCTGCGCAACTGCCTGAGCGGCGTGCGCGCCGAGCCGCCACCGTTCGACTCCACCGAGATGACCGAGCTCGAGCTGTACCTCGCGCAGCGCAGCGCCGGGCTGCCGGTCGAGGCGCCGGCGGTCAGACCATGAGCGCCGGCCGCGGCCCCGGCTAGCTTGCCAGCGGCGGCGGATCGTAGTCGCCGTGCAGCGCGCGCCAGACGCGCTCGGGCGTCAGCGGCATCTGCACGCGCTCGGCCTTGCGCCCCTGGCCGGCATGATCGAGCGCATCGATCACCGCGTTGACCACGCACGGCGTGGCGCCGATCGTGCCGAGTTCGCCGACGCCCTTGGAGCCGATGGCGTTGGTGGTGCACGGGATCGAGGTGTCGAACTCGGTCTTGAAGGCGCGGAAGCCGTCGACGCGCGGCAGCGCGTAGTCCATGAAGCTGGCGCTCAGCGGCTGGCCGGCCGGGTCGTACGCCATGTGCTCGCACAGCGCCTGGCCGATACCCTGCACCGCGCCGCCTTCGACCTGGCCGCGCGCGATCTGCGGGCTGACGACGCGGCCGATGTCGTTGACCGACGCGTACGCCACCAGCTGCACGGCGCCGGTGTCGGGATCGATCTCCACCTCGCACACGTGGCACGCGTTGGGCCATGACGGCCCGCCGACGGCGTTGCTCGATTCGACGAAGATGCGACCGGCCTGCTGCTTGCCGGCGAGCTCGAACAGGCCGATGCCCAGGTCGGTGCCGGCGACGCTGAAGCGCCCGGACCGGTACTCGATGTCGGCCGCCGGCGCTTCGAGTGCATCGGCCGCCAGCTTGCGCGCCTCGTCGATCGTGCGCTTGGACGCCACGTGCACCGATGAGCCGCCGATGAACAGCGACCGCGACCCGGCGCTGCCGAAGCCGTTGTTGCGATCGGTGTCGCCCATCACGACGCGGATGCGATCGAGCGGCACCTGGAACACGTCGACCGCCAGCTGCGCGAGGCTGGTGGCGATGCCCTGCCCCATGCCCTGCACTGCGGAGTTCACTTCGATCATGCCGTCGGGTGTCACGGTGACGGTGACGCGCTCCTCGAACGCCATGCCGCTGGTCCACTCGAGGAAGGTGGCGATGCCGCGGCCGCGCAGCTTGCCTGCGCGCCTGGACGCCTCGCGCCGCGCTGCGAAGCCGTTCCAGTCGGCGAGCTTCAGGCCTTGATCGAGGATCTTCTCGAACTGCCCGCAGTCGTACACCTGGGCCATCGGGTTGGTGTACGGCATCTGATCGGGGCGGATCATGTTGCGGCGGCGCAGCTCGGCGGGATCGAGCCGCATCTCGCGCGCGGCGGCGTCCATCAGCCGCTCGATGACGTAGATCGCCTCGGGCCGCCCGGCGCCGCGATACGCGCCGATGGTGTTGGTGTGCGTCATCACCGCCTGCAGGCGCAGGTCGATCGCCTGGATGTCGTAGATGCTGGTGGTGACCCACGGCCCGATCACCAGCGGAATCAGGATGCCGGTGCCGGTGGCATAGGCGCCGGTGTTGCCCACCGCCTTGACGCGCACGCCGAGCACCTTGCCGTTGGCGTCGAGCGCCATCTCGCAATGGCTGACCACGTCGCGGCCGTGCACGGCCGACAGGAACTCCTCCAGCCGCTCGGCGCGCCACTTCACGGGCTTCTGCAGTGCGCGCGCCGCGTAGGCGAGCGCGATGTCCTCGGGATACGCGCCGGTCTTCATGCCGAAGCCGCCGCCGACGTCGCCCACCACCACGCGCACCGCGTCGGGCTTGAGGCCGAGCGCATCGCACACGCTGGTGCGCACGCCGGTGGGCATCTGGCTCGACAGCCGGATCGTCAGCCGCTGGCCCTTGGCATCGAACTCGGCCAGCACCGTGCGCGGCTCGATCGGCGACGGCGCCAGGCGCTGGTTGACGATGTCGACCGCCACCTTGACCGCGGCACGTGCGAAGGCCGCGTCGACCGCCCTGGCGTCGCCGTGCTGCGACACCGCCGCGACGTTGTCGGGCAGCCCGTCGACCACGCGCGGCGCGTCGGGCTTCAGCGCCGCCACCGCGTCGGTGACCGCCGGCAGCTCGTCGTACTCGACCCACACCGCGTCGGCCGCGGCGCGCGCGCCGTCGCGGCTGGCGGCCACCACCATCGCCACGGCCTCGCCGGCAAAGCGCACCCGCTCGTGCGCCAGCGCGCGGCGCGGCGCGGTGACCACGTCGGAGCCATCGGGGCGCTTGAAGGGCACCACCACCGGCATCGGCTTGACACCGGCGGCCGCCAGCTGCGCACCGGTGAACACCGCCGCGACGCCGGGCATCTTGGACGCGGACGCGGTGTCGATCGACACGATGCGCGCGTGCGCATGCGGCGAGCGCACGAACGCCACGTGCAACTGGCCGGCCGGCGCCACGTCGTCGGTGAACTGCCCCTTGCCGGCGAGCAGGGCCGGATCCTCGACGCGCTTGACCTGCTGGCCGCTGCCGAAGCGGCCGACCTCGACACTGGGCACCGCGCTCATACGGCCCCCTTGGTGCGCAGCAGCCGGGCGGCTTCCTGCACCGACGCAACGATGTTGACGTAGCCCGTGCAGCGGCACAGGTTGCCCTCGAGCGCATCGACGATGTCGGCCTCGCTGGGATCGGCGTTCTCGCGCAGCAGGGCTGCCGCGCTCATCAGCATGCCGGGAGTACAGAAGCCGCACTGCAAGCCGTGGCAGTCGGTGAACGCACGCTGCAGCGCGTGCGGCTCGCCGTTGCGCGCCAGGCCCTCGACCGTGGTGACCTCGCAGCCTTGCGCCTGCGCGGCCAGCAGCGTGCAACTGCGCGTGGCCTGCCCGTCGACCAGCACGGTGCACGCGCCGCACTGCCCGGTGTCGCAACCGACGTGCGTGCCCGTCAGCGCCAGCTGGCCGCGGATCACGTCGACCAGCAAATCCTGTGGCTCGGCCTGCGCCTGCACGGCGCGGCCATTGATCTTGAATTGAACCGTCGGCATCCGATCCCCGCGGGCGAAGTGAGGGGGCATCGTAGCCGCTTTCGCGGTGCGGCCCGGGGCTCGGGGTCAACCCCGCCGATCAGCAACGACGACGGGGACCAGGGTGCGGTTCTGCAGGGTCGACAGGGCGAAATTGCCGCGCACGTGGCGGCAGCAAAGCAAGAACTCCGAACGCGGCGCTCAGGCGCGCGCGCGGCGCGCACCACCCAACATCAGGTCTTGCAGCCACAACGCGGACTGCGACAGCATGTCGTTGCGGCGCGACGCGGGTTCGTGGCGCAGGCCGATCGCGACGCGCCCCGTCCACCAAACCATGCGCCCCGTGCCCGGCAACATCACGGGGCCCACGTGGCCCGGCGGTACGGGCACCGGCGGTGCCGCTTCGTTCAGGCGGATGAAGTCGCTGCTGAGTTCGTCGGTGTTGGTTTCTGAAGCGAGTGATCGCGACAGCATGGCAAGCTCCGGAAATAGATTGCAACGAATGATTCCGGCAAACCGTGTAACCTGCACTGCCTCAGGTTAGGGGGCGTGTCTCGGGGGGTTGATTTGAACGTCGCCCGCACGTTTTGTCACCGCCTCCCGCCATGACACCTGTAATGCCGAGAGCGCCGCAAGTGGCTGGCAGCGTCGGCCGCGGCGGTTTGATGCGCTGATCGCGGCGCAGCGTCGATCGCCACCGCAAGTTCAAGCAACGGCGCTCAACGACGCCTATGCGGGTGCCAACGCACTGCACGCGCACCGCCGCGGTGCGACGGGATCGACGCGCTGGCCACCGGCGAAGCTCGAACAAGGCTGTCTTCGAGCTGAAATGGTTTGCGCTCGTCGTACGTAAACCACGCCGAACCGGCGGCAGGCAGATTCACCGCCCCGTCGATCGCCATCGCGGTGCGTGCCCGGCGATGCGCACGATGCGATCGCGCGTGGCTCAAGCCAGGATCGCGCGACGCACCGCAGCCAGCGGCGCATCGTCGTGCAACTGCCCGCCATCCACGCCGAGCTCGCGCCACAACGCGGCCAGATCGATGGCCGATGCGCTCTCCCTCATGCGGTCATACAAGTCGACCAGCGTCGTGCCGCCCACCTCGGCATCGGCAACGGCCAGCGTGCGCTGCACCGGCCACGCCACGCGGTAGTCGCCGCCGGCCCGCAACACGCCCTGCAACGCCTGCTGCAGACCGCGATCGATCGAACCGTGCTGCCGAATGCGCACATCGGCCAGCAGGCAGAACATCGCGCCGCCCCAGTAGACGCGGCGCCAGGTCGACGCGTGGTCGAGGCCGTGGTCGTCGGCCGCCGGCTGGCCCAGCGGCATCTGGCGAGCCCATCCGCGCCACACCTGCTGCGCATCGAGCAAACCGGCCCGTGCGCGCGCCAGCGGCCCCACGTACGTCGCGATACCCTCGTGCAGCCAGCGCTGCGCACGCGGCACGCGCGGCACCGCGAGATGAACCATCTCGTGCGCGAGCACCCAGTCGTCGCGGTATCGCGCCGCGCCGGTGTCGCGCCCGAGGCGAATGCGCATGTACAGCGTCGGCTCGCCGAAGGTGGCGCCGCCGCTCACGCCTTCGCCGTCGACCCCTTGCAGCAGCAACTCCAGCTGCGGCACCGGGAATCGCCCGAAGAAGGCGGCCACCGCTTCGGCGCTGCGCACCACCCAGCGGCGCGCAAGCTCGCGCTGCACCTCGCCGAAGCCGGGCGTGAACTGCAGCTCGATCTGCGCGCCGGGCACCGGCTGACGCACGATGACGGGCTGCCCGTCGTCGCGCGCCGCGGCGCGCACGGCCCACACCGCCGCGACGGCCGCAAGCCAGCCGCGGCGCGAGCGTCTTTCCGGCGCCAGCCGACCGGCGGGCAAGCTGAAGCGATCGGCATCGTTCGACATGCGGCGCACTCAGTGTCGCGCAGATCGAATTCCCGTCGCGCGCTCGTCGGAAGCCACCTGCCGCGCCGACCCGTCGAAATCCCCATGCGCGGCGCCACGGCAGTTGCGCGATCATTCGGGCCTCGCGGCCGCGGCGGTCGAGGGCGTGCACGTCGTGCATGGCCACGCGCCGGCCATCACGGAGGTGTTGTCGATGCCGGGTGATCCCACCCCGCCGGCGCCGTTGGTGCGCTGCGCGCGCACGATCCGCAGCAGCGGGCGCTGCGTCCTGCTCGCTGCCGGCCTCGCCTTGCTCGCGCTGGCGGGCTGCACGTCGCTGCCGCAGGTGGATCGGCAGGCGATCGCCAGCGAGGCGATCCCGCTGTCGGAGGCCACGACGCTCGGCCGCATCGCCAATGCGTACCGCCCGGCGCCCGACCAGTCGGGCTTCCGTCTGATGCCGCTGGGCAAGTTCTCGCTCGACACGCGGATCCAGCTCGCACGGCGAGCCGAGGTGTCGCTCGACGTCCAGTACTACCAGTTCGCCAACGACGAGACCGGCCGCTGGCTGCTGCGCGCGCTGCGCGACGCCGCCGACCGCGGCGTGCGCGTGCGCCTGCTGATCGACGACTTCTACACCTCCGGCGAAGACGAGCTGTTCCTGGCGTTCGCGGCGCACAAGAACGTCGAGGTGCGCATCTTCAATCCGTTCTGCTGCGCGCGCAATTCGGGCCAGGCAACGCGCTTCGCGGTGTCGGTGGGCGACTGGAAGCGCGTCAACCACCGCATGCACAACAAGCTGTTCATCGCCGACGGCGCGATGGCGGTGATCGGCGGGCGCAACGTGGCCAACGAGTACTTCCTGCGCGGTGCCAACAACGACAACTTCATCGACGTCGACGCCTTCACGGTGGGCTGGGTGGTGCCGCCGCTGCAGGCGCTGTTCGATCGCTACTGGAATGCCGACGCGGTGTACCCGATCCATGCGGTGACCAGCTCGCCGCTCAGCCCCGAGCAGCTGCGCGCGCTGTTCGAGCAATGGACGGGCCCGCAGCAGACGCCGCCGCCGGGGCCGCTGCCGTCGACCGACATACTCGGCTACGGCCCGATCTCCGAGGATCTCGACGACGGCAGGCTCGGCCTGATCTGGGCCGATGCCTATGTATTCGCCGACCATCCAGACAAGCCGTTCGACAGCGAGGCCGGCGGCGAGATCGCCGACACCAGCGTCACCTACAACGTGTTCGAGGCGTTCCGCAAGGCCGAGAGCGACCTGGTGATCTCGTCGCCGTACCTGGTGCCGGGCAAGGTGGGCATGGAGCTGCTGCGCGAGCTGCGCGAGCGCAACGTGCACGTGATCGCGATGACCAACTCGCTCGGCTCCACCGACGAGCCGGTGGTCCATGTGGGCTACAGCGCCTACCGCGAGCCGATGCTGCAGCTCGGCGTCGACCTCTACGAGATCAGCGGTTCGCGCGTCAAGAAGAACCGGCGCCTGAACCTGTTCGGCTCGTCGCTGGGCCGCCTGCACGCCAAGCTGGCTGTGGTCGACAAGAAGACGCTGTTCGTGGGCTCGATGAACCTCGACCCGCGCTCGGCCACGATCAACACCGAGCTCGGCGCCGTGATCACCAGCCGCGAGCTGGCACGCGAGATGATCCGCATCATCGACCTCGATCGCCTGCAGAGCGCCTACCGCGTGCGCCTCAAGCCCGACGGCTCGGGCCTCGAGTGGCTCAGCGTCGAGGACGACCACGACGTCGTGCTGCAGGAGGAGCCCGACTCCTCCGCGTGGCAGCGCTTCAAGGCGATGCTGCTGACGCCTTTCGTGCCCGAGTCGCTGCTGTAGCGCGGGTTCCTAGCGCGGGCCTGCCGAATGGCGCGCGCCACCGCGGGCGCGACGGCGCGCCGCCATTTCGCGGCCCATCTCGTGGCGCTCGCCGGCCTGCAGGCGCGCGCGGGCCTGCGGATAGATGCACGACTCCTCGAGAGCCATGTGATCGTGCGACAGCGCGATGAAGACCTCGCTGGCCTCGCGCAGGAAGTCGACGTCCCACATCGACTGGCCCGCCGCCAGCGCCTTCAGGTGCGACGACAGCTCGAGCCAGTCTTCCTCGAGCCAGCTGTGATCCTGCTGCAGCCGCAACACCGACTGCACGATCTCGGGGTCGCCGGCGGCCAGCGCCTTGGGAAACACATGGCGCTCTTCGTCCTCGTGGTGCTCGCGCGACGTGGTGGAGAAGAACTTCACCACCTCGTCGGCCATCGCGCGCACGCGCCGGCTGTCGCCTTCGACGGCCAGCCCCGACACCAGCTCGCCGAGCGTCCCCAGCGCGACCAGCGTGTCGCGGTGACACTCGTCGAGGATCTCGAAACCGTCGCGCGTCGTGTGTGTGCGTGCCGTGCCACTGGCCATGGTGCATCCCGGAACAAGCTCGAGCCATCGTAGTGAGGCCGTCACACACCGCCATTGACCTGGCGCAAAGGCGCTGCAGCGCGCCGGCACGACCGCCCGTCGTTCGGGACCCCGGCGTGCTCAGCCCAGCAGCTGCAGCGTGGCGGCGTCGCGCTGGCCGTCGCAGTAGCGCCGCAGCAGCTCGCCCCACAACGGCTCGTCGGGCGCCGCGCGCTCGAACAAGGTCAGGCACGAACGCAGCTTCATCGCATCGATCGAGCCGAAGATCTGCAGCGCGCTGAAGCCGCGCAGCGCCAGCAGGATCGCCCCGCACTCGCGCAGCCGGGCGCCGAGCAGCGGATGCCGCACATACGCCTGCGCCTCGCCCAGCGACGCGATGCCGAAGTGGCGGGCCGTGCCGCTTCGCCCCAGCGCCTTCAGCTGCGGAAAGACGAACCACATCCAGTGGCTCGTCTTCGCCCCGGCGGCGAGCTCCGCTTTGACCTGCGCGTACAGCGGATCCTGTGCCGCGACGAAGCGCTGCAGGTCGAACGGGTCGCTGGAGGGGCCTGGCATCGCGGTTCGCAGCCTAGCGCCGGCCGCGGTCGTTGCACGGCCCCTGCAGCAGCCGTACCATCGCAGCTCGGTTGGGGGGACTCGGCGTGCGCGCCTTTCATGCGTTGCTCGCCTGTCTGGCCGCGACGTGGGCCGCCGCGACGCTCGGCTGCGCCGGGTTGGCGAAGCAGCGCCGCTTTGCGGCATCATCGCCGGCCTGTCACCACCATCACGAGGAGACCCCATGACCCCAACATTGCGTGCGTTCGCCGTCACCACGGCACTGGCCGTCGGCGCGCCGGGCGCCGCGAACGCGGCCGCATTCAAGCTGACGAGCCCGACCATCAAGCCCGGCAGCATGCTCACCGACGCCCAGGTGTTCAGCGGCTTCGGATGCACCGGCAAGAACGTCTCGCCGGCGCTCAAGTGGAGCGGCGCACCGGCCGGCACCAAGAGCTTTGCGCTCACCGTCTACGACCCCGACGCGCCCACCGGCTCGGGTTGGTGGCACTGGGTCGTCTACAACATCCCGGCCAGCGCCACCGAACTGGCCGAGGGCGCCGGCACGGCCGACGGCAAGGGGCTGCCGGCCGGCAGCGCGCAGGCCAACACCGACTTCGGCGCGCCCGGCTTCGGCGGCGCCTGCCCGCCGCCCGGCGACAAGCCGCACCGCTACATCTTCACCGTCTACGCGCTGAAGACCGACAAGCTCGAGATCCCTGCCGGCGGCACTGCGGCGCTGGTGGGCTTCATGATCCACGCCAACAAGCTCGGCGCGGCGAGCTTCACCGCCAAGTACGGCCGCGCCAAGTAGCGTCGCCGAGCGACGCGCCTACGGGCGCGTCGCATCGCGGCTGGGGCCGACCACGTTCTTGCCGGTGTCGATCGGCACCGCGCTGACGCTGCCGCTGCAGTCGCCGGTCTGTGTGTAGACCACGCGGCCGCGCTCGATGCACTTGGTGACCACCTGGCGCGACGGGTCGGGCAGCGCGCGCGCCGGGGTAGGCGCGGGGCGGTCGGGCACCACGGGCGCGGGCTCGCTGCGCTGCGGCGCGGGCGCCGCGGCCGAAGGCGGCGACTTCACCGCGGCCATCGGCTCGCTCGCCGCAGGCGCCTTGGCGCGCTCCGGCGATCGCGTGGCGAGGTTGGCCAACAGCGGCACCGCCATGAACACCAGCACCACCACGCCCACCAGCACCAGCGAGCTGCGTCGCGGACCTCGCTCGGGCGGCGGCAGTTCGGGCGGGAGCTCGGGCGGCAGGTCGTCGTCCGGCGGCAGCTGCACCGTCGCCTCGAACGCCTGCACCGGCTCGGTCGGCCGATAGTCTTCGGGCATCGCTAGCGTCCCGCGATCTCGAGGTCGCGCACCACCTGCTCCATCGTCTTGTCGACCGTGAGCCAGTGCTGCTCGTCGAAACAGATCTCGGCCTGCGAAGCATTCTTCGGCTGCACGCAGCGCACCAGGTCGGGGTTGACCGCCACGTGCGACTGGCCGCCATCGATCGGAAACATCACAAAGTGGACAGCCATTGCACGCCCTCCGGCGCAGCAATGCTAATCCCACTTCGTCAAGCGCCGCGCTTCACCCCGACCAGCGCCGCGGCCATCAGCGCCACGCCGGTGATCTGGACCACGCTCAGCATGCGGCCGTAGACCAGCGCATCCATCGCGATCGCCGCCGCCGGATAGACGAACTGCAGCAGCGCGATGCGCCCCGCGCTGAGCCGCGCCATGCCGGCATACAGCACCACGTAGGCCAGCCCGGTGTGGATCACGCCGAGCCCCGCCAGCCAGGCCCACGACGCGCCCCACGCCGGCCAGCCGTGCGCGAGCGGCCAGGCGGCCAGCGCCAACGTGCCCACCGCACACTGCCACCACGCGAGCGCGAACGAGCTCACGTCCTTGGCCAGCTTGGCGATCAAGGTGACGCCGGCGTAGCTGAGCGAGCCGCCCAGGCACATCAGCACGCCCCAGGCGTAGTCGGCCGACGGCGCGGGGCCGGGCGCGGCGCCGTCGACCAGACCGGTGGCCAGCGTCAGGCCGAGCAGCGCCACGCCCACCGCCGCGCCCTGACGGCGCGACACGCGCTCGTGCAGCCACCAGGCACCGAACGCCAACACCCACAGCGGCTGCACGTGGAACACCACCGTGGCCACGCCGATCGACGTGCGCTGGATGGCGGCGAAGAAGAGCGCCCAGTTGACCACCATCAGCACGCCGGCGCCGAGCGCCGCGGTCAGCGCCGTGCCGCGCAGCCGCAGCTCGGCCAGGCGTCCGCCGAGTGCGCCCCACGGCAGCAGCGCCAGCAGCCCGAAGACGCAGCGAAACCACACCGTCGTCAGCGGATGCTGGCCGGCCTCCTCGACGAACACGCCGAGCGTGCCCAGCAGCAGGCCGCCGGCCACCATCAGCGCGACGCCCCGGCGCTCGGCCGCGGGCGCCGCGACGCCGGGCGCGGTATGCGTCGAGAGCGAGGTCGTCGTGGCCATAGCGGCACTGTGTCGCCGGCCGCACCATTCGACAAGCGCAATGTTCAGACAGCTATCATTCGATTCTCGAATGCATAGCGTCGCCATGCCCGCCGCCGACCTGCAACTCGACTGGCTGCGCGCCTTCGTCGCGGTGGTCGACGCCGGGTCGCTCACCGCGGCGGCACCGCAGGTGCACCGCTCGCAGTCGGCACTGAGCATGCAGCTGAAGAAGCTCGAAGACGCGGTCGGACGCGCGGTGCTCACACGCGGGCCGCGCCACCTGCAGCTCACGCCCACCGGACTGGAGCTGCTGGGCTATGCGCGGCGCCTGCTCGAGCTGCACGGCGAGGCACAGGCGGCGATCCGCGGTGCCGCCGTCAGCGGGCGAGTGAAGCTCGGCGTGCCCGACGACTACGCCATCGCCTACCTGACGCCGGTGCTGCGCAGCTTCGCCACGCGTCACGCGGGCGTCGAGATCACGCTGGTGTGCGAACAGTCGACGCTGCTGATCCCCAAGGTGCAGCGCGGCGAGCTCGACCTTGCCGTGGTCACGCGCGACAAGCCCAACCGCGGCACGCTGCTGTTCCACGAGCCGCTGGTGTGGGTGGGGGCAGCGCAGCACGAGGTGTGGCGGCGCGACCCGCTGCCGATCGCGGTGTACGAGCCGGGCAGCCTGGCACGGCGCGACGCGCTGTCGGCGCTGGCGCGGCACAGGCGCCGCTACCGCATCGTCTACAACAGCTCGAGCCTGCCCGGCCACCTGGCCGCGGTGGAGAGCGGCCTGGCAGTGGCGGCGCTCACCCGCTGCAGCATGCCGCCGGGCCTGCAGCTGCTGCAGGAGCGCCACGGTCTCCCGAGCCTGCCGACGCTGCAGGTGGCGCTGCTGCGCAGCCGCACGTCGGCCGGCTCCGGCGCGGTCGACGCCATGCACGAGCAGGTGCTGCGCACGATGCGCCGCGCCGGCTGATCGGTCGGGGCGGCAGGGTACGCCGCTACGCAGCCCGCGCCCCGATCCGGACAGCCCCGCGACGAAATAAGCCTTGAACCGGGGCGCACCGGTGCGGCACCCACCGGTTCACCCCGTCGCACCGGGCGGGGCCTCGCCTGGAGTACCGCATGACCACCCTTTCTCTCGTCGGCGCCGGCCATGCCGCGCCACTGCTGGCCGACTCGCCGGCCGCCCCGCCGGACACCGCAACGCACGCCGTCGCGTTAGACGCACCCAAAGCGGTGGCCGATGCCACCGGCAACGCATTCGCGCGCCTGGGCGCCTCGCACGATTTGCATCCCCTCGCGCGGCAGCAGCACGTCACACAGGCCGGCGCGGCCGGCCACGCACAGGCCCACGGCTGCAAGGTGGCCGATGCGAGCAGCCGCGTGTACGACGTGGCCAGGACGTCGCAGGCCGACATCGACGCGCTGAAGAACAGCTGCGACCCCGCGCAGCGCCGGCTCGGCCACACCATCGAGAACGCCAAGGCCTCGTATGGCGACCTGCTGGCCAAAGGCGCTCGCATCGTCGTCACGCTCAATGCGGGCAACGGCGGCGAGCCGGTGATGACGCTGACGGGCCCGGGCTTCGACCCCAAGCTGCCGGCGCGCATCCACACGCACTACCACGGCGACAACGCCACCGTGGCCGACCCGCAGGGCTCCAAGGCGGGGCAGAACTCGCGCATCCGCGAAACCGTGGCTCGTGACCCGCAGACCGTGTTCGTGCTGCCCGAGTGCCGCAGCGCCACGCCGGCGGTGGACTCGCCCACGCACGACAACGCCTACCGCGCCGACTGGGGCAACGTGAAGAGCCAGGCGCGCACCACCGACGACGCGCTGAAGGCCGCGGGCATCACCAAGGTGGGCCGCGAGACCGTGTCGTTCCATTCACGCGGCGGCGAGGCAATCCAGAAGCTGATGCACGACGACCCGTCGGGCCAGTCGCTGCGCGCCAGCCGGCTCGAGCTGCACGACTGCCTCTACGGCTCGCAGTACGCGGTGGTGGCGTGGGGCCACACCGACAACGGCAAGCACGTCGACAAGGTGATCTACGTGCACGGCACCAACGATGCCGGCCGCGACAAGGAGATCGCCAAGACGTTCAAGGGCGCGTACGTCCGCATCGACGTCTCGCGCCAGCAGCCGATGAACGACAAGACCAACCCGGTCGTCTACGACGGCAAGGACGGCGCGCGCGACGACCACATCCACGGCAAGAAGGGGCACGAAGGCGTGCGCCAGTACCACCCGAACCCGCACTACCAGACCACCGGCCGCTACATGGCGATCTGGCCGCTGCCCAACTGACCCGGCTGGCGTCAGTCGATGCGCAGCACCACGTTGCCGATCGCCTGACCGCTCTCGACGAGCTGGTGCGCGCGGGCGCATTCGGCCAGCGGCAGCCGCTCTGCGATCTGGTGCTGCAGCTCGCCGCGTGCCAGCATCGGCGTCAGCGCGCCGATCGCGCGGTCGCGGTCGGCGCGCGCCAGGTTGTAGACGATGAAGCAGCGCAGCGTCGCGTTGCGCACGATCGCCGGAAAGAACGGCAGTGCCACCTCGGCCGCGCCGCTGCCGTAGACGACGACGTCGCCGCCGGGCGCCAGCAGGTTGAGGTCGCTTGCCAGGTTGGCTGCCGCATCGACCTCGATCACGCGGTCGAACCCGCCCTTGGCCGTGAGCGCCATCGCGCGCGCCACCACGTCCTCGCGCTTGTAGTCGATGGTGGCATCGGCACCGCCGGCGCGCGCCAGCTGCGCCTTGGCGTCGCTGCTCACGGTGGCCACCACCTGCGCCGCACCGAGCCTGCGCGCGAACTGCACCGCGTAATGGCCCACCGCGCCGGCACCACCGGCGACGAGCACGCGCTTGCCGGCCACGCCGTCGCCGGTCAACACCGCGTGCAGCGCGGTCAGCGCGGGAATGCCCAGGCACGCAGCCGCCTCTCCCGGCACGCCGTCGGGCAGCCTCACCGCTTGCTCCGCGGGCAGCACGATCGCCTGCGCCGCGGTGCCGTGCGCGCGCTGCCACGCGCCGTTCCACACCCACACACGCTCGCCGACGCGCGCCGCGGCCACACCGGCACCGACGGCGTCGATCTCGCCGGCGCCGTCGCTGTGCGGCACGATCTGCGGGAACGCCAGCGTCTTGGTGCGCAGCCCGGCGCGCGACTTGACGTCGCTCGGGTTCACGCCCGACCAGCGCAGCCGCACGCGCACCTCGCCCGGCCCGGGCTCCGGGGTGAGTAGGTCGACGAGCTTCAACACCTCGGCCGCGGGGCCGGTCTGCGTGTAGGCGATGGCTTTCATGGGCTGCGAGTATGACCCGGCGCCCGCGCTGCCGGCGCACAATGCCGCCACCGCACCATGATCGACCGCGCACCGATAGGAGGGCCAGCGATGGACGGAGCAGTCTCGACGACGAGCGACCCCAACCAGCCACGCACCGTCGACGGCGGCCGCGGCGTCGCCTGGTGGACCGACGCCTGGGCCTTGTTCATGAAGAACGCGGTGATCTGGGTGGTGCTGGGCCTGGTGCTGATCCTCATCCTGTTCGTGCTGGCGATCATCCCGCTGGTCGGCCAGCTCGCGTCGGCGCTGCTGATACCGGTGTTCGGCGGCAGCTGGATGATGGCGGCCAAGAAGCTCGAAGACGGCGGCACGCTCGAGGTGGGCGACCTGTTCAGCGCCTTCAAGAGCGACCGCATGACGCCGCTGATGGTGGTGGGCGCGCTGTTCCTGGTGTCGATGGTGGTCATCGTCGGCATCATGGGCGTGCTCGGCTTCGGCGGCGCCGTCGGCATGATGGCCGGCGGCATGATGGGCAGCAGCAAGAGCTTCGCCGCCGGCATGGGCGTGAGCCTGTTCGCGATGCTGGTGGGCTTCGTGCTGCTCATGCTGGTGACGATGGCGCTGTGGTTCACGCCGCCGCTGGTCGCGCTGCGCGGCGTGCCGCCGGTGGACGCCATGCGCCTGAGCTTCGCCGCCAGCATGAAGAACATGGTGCCGTTCCTGCTGTGGGGCATCGTCTACATCATCGCGTCGATCGTCGCGTCGATCCCGTTCGGCCTCGGCTGGCTGGTGCTCGTGCCGGTGCTGATGCTGACGATCTACACGTCGTACAAGGACGTGTTCGGCGCTTAGGGCCTGTTCACGGGCCCTGGCGCTTCGCCAGACCCAGCGCCTGCGCCAATCCCAGCGGCGACACCACCATCACGCCCTGCACCACCGTGGCGTACAGCGCGCCGAAGTGCGTGCGGTCGCCGGTGACGAGCACATCGCAGCGCAGCCGCGCGGCCGCCGCCAGCACCGGCCGATCCTTGTCAGGAAGCAGCGCTGCCACGTCGTCGGGCAGCGCGGAAGCCCGATAGGCCGCCAGCTCGATGCGCTGCAGGATCGCATCAAGCACCACCAGGCCATCGGGCGCCTTGGTCTGCAGGTTGCGGT
>DATIFD010000025.1:0-4040 GCA_035455385.1 Burkholderiaceae bacterium | reverse complement strand
CCTTGCTGCGCGGCGTCGCCGGCGACTTGGCCGCGCGCGTGCGAGCCGGCGCGCTGCTGGTGCGCGCTGGCTGCGCCGCCGCGCGCCCGGAACGCTGCTTGGGCGCGCGTCGCGCCGTGCGCGGTCGTGCGTGGTTGCTCGGGTTCGGCTTCGGCGTCCGGATCGGGCGCGTACGGCACGCCGAGTCGCTCGGCGAACTTGCGCAGCTGCTCGTACTCGCGCGCAAGTGGCTCGAGCTCCTTGAGGCGATCGAGCACCTGCTGTGGAAGGCTGCGCAGCTGATCCAGCAACGACATCACGAAAATCCCCTCGTCCGGCGTGCGTACATGTAACCGCAACAACCGGCGCCGCGAGCTTCGCGCTGGAAGCGCGAGCCTATTTGTCACCTCAGGGACAAGCCTCCGCCGCCAACACGCCGCCACGGAGCACCGGGTCGGTCTCTCGCTAAGGACCAGCCCCCAAACGCATCTTCAGGATCGTTCTGAACGCGAGAATGATCCTTGAGATGCGTGGTGGTGAGGGAACGGCCTGATCACCGCAGCGATGCGCCGTCAGCATCGGCGACCGCGCGCCGGGCGATGCTGGGGCGGCCCTGGTTGGCCTCCAGGCACTGGCGGATGTGGCGGACGTAGGCGTTGACGTCGTCGTTGCGGTTGGCGTGCAGCTGCATGAGCAGCAGCATCCGGTTGGTGCGCTCGCGGTTCTTGAGCCCGTAGGCGCGCGGCCCGATCGCGGCGCGGATCGGGTTGATGAACCCGTCCAGCGGCGAGGTCGACAGCGGCATGTCCGCGGGTCGGGTGGCGCGCGGCCCGCGGCGGCCGAACTGATCGGCGACGATCTGCCCGGTGGCGTTCAGCCACTCGCTCAGCCGGGGGACGCCGGCCGCGTGGCAGCGCGTTGTGAACGGCGCCCAGAACGATGGGCCGGTGAACGCCGCCTCGGTGTCGGCCAGCAGCTCGTCGATCGCCTCGCGATGCTGAGGCTCGGTGGTGCGGATCGTGCCCATCAGCCGCTCGAGCGCGTGGCGCAGGTGCCATTCGCACAGGTACAGCTCGGCGTCGGCGAAGCGGGCACGCACGGCGTTCGTGAGCCCGGAGTCGTTGTCGCACACGACCCGCGGCGGCGCTCCCGCAAGCCTGCCGAGGAACGCCTCCCAGTCGGGCTGGGACTTCGTCGTGAACGCCTCCAACCGCCACAGCTTCGCGCGTCCGCGCTCATAGCCCATCGCGGCGAAGACACGGAACGCGACCCGTGTGCGCCCGGTCTCCGGGTCGCGCACCCGGAACGGCAGATCATCCAGCAGCAGCGACCCGGTGGCCGGCCATGCGCGCGGGCGGTAGGGCTCGAACACGACCGGCGCGAACACCTCCACCCAGTCCATCACCAGCGACCCGTGACGCGAGAACCGCGGCTCCCCGCCAGCCCCCGTCCGCAGCCGCCTGGCCCGCTCGCGCGCGACCAGCGCCGCGTCGCGGTAGCTCGAGCCGGCGCCGACCATCGCCAGCGCTTCGGCGATCCCGCGCGCGACGAACTGGTAGCGGCGCGCTGCATGCGGCCCCTCGTGGGAGTGAACGTCGCGCTCGCACGCCTCACAGGCGTCGTGCCAGGACTCCTCGCGCGGCAGCGTCTCGGTGAAGCGATGCGGAGGATCGTCGTTGGCCGGGACACACCAGTAGCGCTGCCGCCGGTGCCCCGGCGGGCCATTGTGCCCGGCGAACCGAACCCGCGACCCGGCGTGCTCCGGCCTCGGACACACCGCCACAGCCCCACTCCAACTCTTGCCCAGCGACGACATCGCGCGGCCAACGTAGCCACGCCGCCGGACAGACCGACGCATCTACAGGATCATTCTCGGCTGGAAAGTGATCCTGAAGATGCGTTTGGGGGGCCCCGTTTTCCGCGTGACGTCGCGTTAGGGCGTCGGCTGCTCGGCGCGCGGGTTGTCCTGTTTGCGCGGTGGTTGCAGGCATCGTGGGCGTGATGATGGCTGGGCGCGTTGTGGTGCATCGCTGGGATGTAGGGCCAACATGTGGGCCTGATGTTGGCTGGCCTCGCGGATGCTGCGCTTGTTTTGTGGGCCACCCTTCCGTCCGAGCGGGCGCCTAATGTAGGGCCAACATGTACGTCAAGCGTCACGCCGTGCGCCGTGGGCGCAAGCGGTACGTGTATCTGCGCCTGGTGCAGGCCTATCGTGATGAGCAGGGGCGCGTGCGCCATCGCGTGCTCAAGACGCTGGGGCGCGAGGACGAGCTCAAGGCGTCGGGCCAACTGGAGCAGTTGATGGGCTCCTTCGCGCGGCTTGATCCGCCGCTTGTGGGGGTGCGCCGGGAGGTCGGGGCGCTGTTGCTGGTGTGGCAGTTCGTGCGCGAGCTTGACCTGGTCGGCACCGTCGATCGCGCGCTGCCGCAGCGCGGGCGTCAACAGCTGTCGGTCGGCGAGGTGGTGCTCGCGCTGGTCGCCAGCCGGTTGTGCTCGCCGTCGCCGTTGTATGACATCGCCGGGTGGGCGTCGGGGGCGGCGGTCCGCGAGCTGTTGGGGATCCCGCCGCAGCTGCTCAACGACGACCGGCTGGGGCGCGCGCTTGAGAGCTTCGCGGTGCACGCCGAGCATGTGCGCGGGCTGCTGGCCGCCGCCGCGATCGAGCGCTTCGGCGCCGACGCCGGCCGACTGCACGTCGATCTGACGACGGTGCGGGTGACCGGCGCCTACGAGGGCTCGGCGCTGGTCGCCAAGGGATGGGGCTCGGAGCGCACCGTGGCGCGGCAGGTGCGCACGCTGCAGGCCGCCACCGCTGACGGCGTCTCGCTGTACGTGCGCCCGGATCCCGGCAACTGCTCGGAGCTGGCGCTGGTCGGCGCGTCGCTGGAGCGTCTGCAGCGGTTCGCGCGGCCGGGGATGCTGATGGTGTGCGACTCGGCGCTCGGCAAGCCCAAGCCGTTGTGTGCGATCGACCGCGCCGGCCTTCGCTTCATCGTGCCGTTGCGTGCCGACACCGGGTTCGCCGAGCGCTACCTGACCGAGCTCGGGCCCGGTGCGCTGCGGCCGATCCGCCATGTCGCAGAGCGCGAGCGCCGGCTGCCCGCTGGCAAGCGCACCAGGTACCGCGGCGCGCTGCGCGACTGGGAGATCGAGGATCCCGAGACCGGTCAGCCACGACGCTTGCGGGTTGCCTACATCCGCTCCTCCGAGGAGCAGGCGCAGGTCGCCGCCGCGCGCGAGCGCGCGCTGCAGAAGGCAGAAGAGCAGCTGCGGCGCGTGCACAACGGGCTCGGCGGGCGCTACTACAAGACCAAGACCCAGGTCGAGCGGCGCGTCGGGCAGATCGTCGGCACGAACATCCAGGGGCTGATCACGGTCAACGTCGGCCCCGCTCGAGGTGGCAAGCCGACGCTTGCCTGGGAGCGCGACCAGCGGGCGATCGCCCAGGCCGCGCGCACCGACGGGATCTACGCGCTGGCGACCAACCTCCCCGGCCGCCTGACCGCCGGACGGGTGCTACGCCTCTACAAGGACCAGGAGGTCGTCGAGCGCCGCCACCGCGATCTCAAGCAGACGCTCAAGGTCCGCCCGATCTTCCTGCACAACGACGACCGCGTCTACGCGCTGATCAGCATCGTCGGGATCGCGCTGCTGATCTTCGGGCTGATCGAAACCAGCGTCCGCCAAGCGCTCGAGCACGACCCCGGCCACGAACACAAGCTGCTGCCGCTGCTGCCCGAGGGACGGCTGGCCAAGCCCACCGGCGCCAACATCCTCGCCGCCTTCCAAGGCCTCGATCTCACCTACACCAACCGCGGGCCAGAACTCGACCCCCTCACGCCCACCCAACAGCGGATCCTCGAACTGCTACGCATCCAACCGCCATGGCGGACCCGGGAGAGGTAGAGCTCCCGAACTGCGGAAAATGGGGCTAGCGGAGCTTCGGTCCGGCCCGCGCCGGGAACGCGAACGGCGCCTCGAAGTTCTTCGACGCGGCGACCAGGCGGCGATCGCCGAGAGCGCTGCCGGCGCGTGTCACTGACGGCTACTAGCCGAAGATG
>DATIFD010000024.1:0-2149 GCA_035455385.1 Burkholderiaceae bacterium | reverse complement strand
GTCGCCGCGCTGATCGGCGCCGACCCGCGCGAGATCGTCTGGACCTCCGGCGCGACCGAATCGAACAACCTCGCCATCAAGGGCGTGGCGCAGTTCCACAAGGCCAAGGGCAGGCACCTCGTCACCGTGAAGACCGAGCACAAGGCCGTGCTCGACACGATGCGCGAGCTCGAGCGACAGGGCTTCGAGGTCACGTACCTCGACGTGCAGGAAGACGGGCTGCTCGACCTCGATCGCTTCAAGGAGGCGCTGCGGCCGGACACCATCCTGGCGTCGGTCATGCTGGTCAACAACGAAATCGGTGTCATCCAGGACGTGGCGACGATCGGCGCGCTGTGCCGCGAACGCGGCGTGATCTTCCACGTCGATGCCGCCCAGGCCACGGGCAAGGTGGCGATCGACCTCGCGTCGATGCCGGTCGACCTGATGAGCCTCGCGTCGCACAAGACCTATGGCCCGAAGGGGATCGGCGCGCTGTACGTGCGGCGCAAGCCGCGCGTGCGCATCGAAGCGCAGATGCATGGCGGCGGCCACGAGCGCGGTCTGCGCTCGGGCACGCTGCCGACGCACCAGATCGTCGGCATGGGTTTGGCCTATGCGCTCGCCGGCGCCGAGATGGGCGCCGAGATCGAGCGCATCCGCATGCTGCAGCGACGCTTGCTCAATGGCATTGCGGACATCGACCAGGTGTTCATCAACGGCGACCTCGAGCGCCGAGTACCGCACAACGTCAATGCCTCGTTCAATTTCGTCGAGGGCGAGTCGTTGATCATGGGCATCAAGGGCATCGCGGTTTCGTCCGGCTCGGCCTGCACATCAGCCAGCCTCGAGCCGAGCTACGTGCTGCGCGCGCTGGGCCGCAGCGACGAGCTGGCCCATTCGAGCCTGCGCATCACCATCGGCCGCTTCACGACCGAGCAGGAGATCGACTACGCCGTGTCCACGCTGAAGGATCGGGTGGCCAAGCTGCGAGAGCTGTCGCCGCTGTGGGAGATGTACCGCGACGGCGTCGACTTGAGCACGATCCAGTGGACCGCACATTGATTCGTTGAGAGATTCTTCGGAGACCTGACATGGCATACAGCGACAAGGTTATCGAGCACTACGAGAACCCGCGCAACGTCGGCTCGTTCGACAAGGGCGACGAAACCGTCGGCACCGGCATGGTCGGCGCGCCGGCGTGCGGCGACGTGATGAAGCTGCAGATCAAGGTCGACCCGGCCACCGGGTTGATCCAGGACGCTCGGTTCAAGACCTACGGTTGCGGCTCGGCCATTGCGTCGAGCTCGCTGGTCACCGAATGGGTCAAGGGCAAGACGCTGGATCAGGCGCTGACGATCAAGAACGCGCAGATCGCCGAGGAGCTTGCGCTGCCGCCGGTCAAGATCCACTGCTCGATCCTGGCCGAGGACGCAATCAAGGCGGCGGTCAGCGACTACAAGGCCCGCCACGGTGTCGCACAGGAACCGGCGAAGGCCAACTGATCTCCATGGCCGTCACGTTGTCCGAGGCCGCCGCGCGCCACGTCACACGCTACATCGCCAAGCGCGGCAAGGGCGTTGGCGTCCGGCTGGGTGTCAAGACCACCGGTTGCTCGGGCCTGGCATACAAGCTCGAGTACGCCGATGAGATCGCGCCGGAGGACCACGTGTTCGAGGAACACGGGGTCAAGGTACTGGTCGATCCAAAGAGCCTTCCCTACATCGACGGCACCCAGCTCGACTACGTGCGCGAGGGGCTGAACGAAGGGTTCAAGTTCCACAACCCGAGGGAACGAGACCGCTGCGGCTGCGGCGAGTCGTTCCGAGTCTGAGGCTCCAGCCAGGCGCCGAGCCGCGGCGACGCGCCGCCGCCTTGAACTGCATCGTCATGTCATCCGCGCCCATTGCCATTCGCCCAGAGCGAGCCGACCACCCCGCGGTGCGCAGCCTGCTCGGCGAGCTCGATGCCTATCTGGCCACTCTGTACAAGTCCGAGGAGAACCACATCCTCGACGAGCGGGCGTTGCTGGCGGCGGACGTGTCGCTTCTGGTGGCCGAATGCAGCGGGCGCATCGTCGGTTGCGGCGCCGTCCGTCGGATGCCGGCCGCGCCCGACGTGGCCATGCGCCCGTATGGCGAGATCAAGCGAATGGTGGTCGAGTCGGCGA